>JBJFHQ010000051.1:0-4196 GCA_051893755.1 Oscillospiraceae bacterium | reverse complement strand
GGTTTTATCACAGGATTATAATGCATTTTGCACAAAACCTCTCTCGTTTCAGCAGAGAGCAGCATATGCTGAACCGTATCAAAAACCGCTCATAAGCTTGAAAAAGCATATGAGCGGTGTTCGTGTCTGTATATTATAGGTCAGTTTTTGATAGACTTTACGATCATGTTCATCTTGCGTACCTGTTCGGATACGGAATGAGCGACCTGTGCACTTTCCTCGGCAGTTTTGAGGTTTCCTGCTGTGCTTTCGGATATTCTCTGCATTTTCTCATCAGCCGATCTTGCGGAGCTTGCCTGACTTTCGGTAAGTCTGATGATAGCCGCAGACTGTTCGGTGCTCTTTTCGGAAAGGGCAATGACATCGTCCATGCGCTTTGCGACGTTTCCTGCAAGGAGGGTGCCCTTGTCTACTGCCTCGATAGTGGTCTGGATAAGTGCGGAGGTGTTGCTTGCAGCCTCGGCAGATTTTGTGGCAAGATTTCTTACTTCATCGGCAACTACCGCAAAGCCTTTGCCTGCAGCGCCTGCTCTTGCAGCTTCGACTGCCGCGTTGAGTGCGAGGATATTGGTCTGGAAAGCGATGTCCTCGATAGCCTTGATGATGCTCTCGATCTTGTGGGAGGCTTCGGTTATCTCGCCCATAGCAGCGACCATGTTCTTGACCTCGTTATTGTTTTCGATAAGCATATTCGTGCTGCTTCTTGCAGCCTCGGAGGCTTTTTCCGATTCGCCGATGCTCTTTTCGGCTTCGTCGGTGATGCTTGCGATATCTGCTGCCATTTCCTCGATAATGCTGTGCTGATCGTCGGCTGCGGAGTTAAGGGCTGAGGATACCTGCTCCATAAGTGAGGCAGAGCCGTTCAGCTTTTCGGAAATATCCGCAATCTGAGCGACCACGGTATTCTGATTATTCATAAGCTTTTCGGTGTTGCCCATTTGCTCATTGACCTGCACAAGGAGCCGCTCGGTCTCCTCGTGGGAAGCCTTTGAAGCATTGATGAAGCTCAGTATGCACTTGATAAGGTAGCAGATGAGCGCCGCGCCGATGTTTATTCCGAGAATACCCTTGATAAGGTAGCCCATATCGGCTCCTACATAGAAAGTTGACTTGAAAATAAATCCGATAAGAGAAGCGGCGTCCATTATCACCCAGTGAAGGATAAGGTTCTTATAGCTGTAATAAATTGCTGCGATCGACATCGAGGCAAGCATGAGCGGAAACATAAAATGGAGCTCGTGTCTTGCTGCGGAGATAATGATTATCGCCAGAAGCTGCGCCTGTGAAAGAATGGTGCCGCACAGGGTGAGCGATGCTTTTTTCTTAATGAAGAAAACTGCAGCAGGGACAGCAATGCCTATAACAAGCGTGATTATTCCGCTGGGCAGGGCTCCCTGAGCGATATTTACGATACCGAACACAAGGCAGACCCCGAAAATGATAAGCATATGTACGTTGATGGTCTTTTCGGTTATTGAACCTTTAATATTGTTTTTTTGAGTATTATCAGACATAGGATTTCCTCCGCTCAAAAATATTTTATGTCATATTATATCATAAATTAAACATATTTGTCAATGGTTTTTGATCACTTTTTATGATTTTTTTCCAAAAAATTCGGGCTTTTATGTGAAACTACTTATTAATATGTGACCTGCAGTGTGAGTGACTGCATTCTCTGCCGCCCTTATGCGGACAGCATTCCGAACAGCCTATACATTCTCCTCGGCGCTTCTTTTTCACGGCGTGGATAACTGCCGCGGCAAGCCATAGCAGTACGGCTGCCAGAACGATGATGTCGACAATATTCATATGTGACAGCTCCTTTTCTCAAACGATAAGCATGCCTACCTGATAGAAGATGAACGCGACTATCCATGCAATTGCACATTGTGTGACAACAAGTCCAACTGCCGCAAGCCTTGAGCCAAGCTCCCGCTTTATCGCGGCTATCGACGCAACACAGGGTGTGTAGAGCAGTGTGAACACCAGAAAGCTTACTGCCGAAACGGGTGTGAACATGGTGAGCAGAGACTGTGACAGCTCTCCGCCGCCAAGGAGCACTGTCATTGTGGAGACTACCGCTTCCTTTGCGGTAAAGCCTGTGATAAGCGCAGTTGCCGCTCTCCAGTCGCCGAATCCGAGAGGTGCGAATATGGGCGCTATCAGCTGCCCTAAGTTTGCCAGCAGACTGTCCGCACTGTCGGCGGCAGGATTCAGCTTTGCGTCGAAGCTTTGCAGGAACCATATGATAATGGATGCGGCAAAGATGACGGTAAATGCCTTCTCGATAAAGTCCTTCGCCTTGTCCCACATAAGCTGACAGACACTTTTGAGCCCCGGCAGACGATAGTTCGGAAGCTCCATGACAAAGGGGACGGGGTTTCCGCGGAAACGGGTCTTATCCATTATCAGCGCGAAGATTATTCCCACGGCAATACCCGTTAAATAGAGAGCCATCATCACGAGAGCACGGTGCTCCTTGAAGAACGCCATGGTGAAAACCGCGTAGATAGGCATTTTTGCACTGCATGACATGAAGGGTGTGAGATAGATAGTCATTTTTCTGTCTCGTTCCGAGGAAAGAGTTCTCGTCGCCATGACCGCGGGGACCGTACAGCCGAAGCCTATCAGCATAGGCACGAAGGAGCGTCCCGAAAGACCTATCTTGCGCAGCAGCTTATCCATGACAAAGGCTATTCTTGCCATGTAGCCGCTGTCCTCCAGCAGCGACAGGAAGAAGAACAGCACCACGATAACAGGCAGAAAGCTCAGCACGCTGCCCACGCCTGCGAATATGCCGTCGATGACGAGACTGTGGACTATGGGATTGAGCCCATAATCGGTGAGAAGCTTATCCACCAGCGCAGACAGGCTGTCTATGCCGTATGCCAGCAGGTCGCTGAGTGCGGCTCCGATAACGTCGAAGGTGAGCTTGAAAACGGTCAGCAGGATAATGATGAACAGCGGTATCGCAAGATATTTGTTGGTCAGCACGCTGTCTATCTTCACGCTTCGGATATGCTCCTTGCTTTCCCTGCACTTCACAACCGTATCGGCGCAGACTTTTTCTATAAATGAATATCTCATATCAGCCATTGCGGCGTTTCGGTCCATGCCCGTCTCGTGCTCCATTTCGGTGACGCTGTGCTCGAGCATATCATATTCATTGTTGTTAAGCCTTAAGCGGGTGATTATCTCGGGGTCGTCCTCGATGAGCTTTGTGGCGGCAAATCGGGGAGAGATGCCCATATTCTGGGCGTGGTCCTCGATAAGATGAGTTACTGCATGAACGCAGCGGTGAACAGCTCCGCCGCAGAAATCCACCTTTCTGGGAGGTATCCTGTTTCGCGCCTGATTTACGGCGATCTGTATCAGCTCGTCAACTCCCTCGTTTTTGAAGGCGGAAATGGGCACAACGGGGATACCAAGCCTTTTGCTCAGCTCCTCGACGTTTATGGTGCCGCCGTTATTGCGGACCTCGTCCATCATGTTGAGAGCCAGCACCATAGGTATCTGCAGCTCCAGCAGCTGAAGGGTCAGGTAAAGATTTCGCTCGATATTGGTAGCATCTGCGATGTTGATGATACCGTCGGGCTTTGAATCTATGAGAAAATTTCTTGTGACTATCTCCTCGCCGGTGTAAGGACGGATAGAGTATATTCCCGGAAGGTCCACCACCTCGCAGTCGGGATATCCGCGGATAATGCCGCTTTTGCGGTCCACGGTAACGCCGGGAAAGTTGCCCACATGCTGATTGGAGCCTGTAAGCTGATTGAAAAGGGTAGTCTTACCGCAGTTCTGATTGCCTGCAAGAGCAAATATCATATTATGTACGGTCCTTTCCTTCATCGTTGATGGGGGATATCTCTATATTCTTAGAGTCGTCAAGACGGATAGTGAGGTCATAGCCCCGAAGATGTATCTCGATAGGATCTCCCATTGGTGCGGTCTTTCGCAGCGTCACCGCTGTCTTGGGGATTATCCCCATATCCAGCAGGCGGCATCTCAGAGGGCCCTCGCCGCCCACAGCGGTAATGATACCGCACTCGCCGGGCTTTAGTTCGTTGAGTGTCAAAACTGATCTCTCCTTCACATATCAAAGTGTTAGTATAATCTAACTGCATATAGTATATACCATTTTTACCCGTCTGTCAAGTAGACAATTTTGTCCGAAGCAATAAAATATCCCGCAC
>JBJFHQ010000050.1:0-18968 GCA_051893755.1 Oscillospiraceae bacterium | reverse complement strand
CGCCAAGCTCGGATGCCATGATGCCTGCCAGATGCGCCACCTCGATGGAGTGGTTGAGCACGTTCTGACGATAAGAGGTTCTGTAGCGGAGACGTCCGAGGAGCTTTACAAGCTCATGGTTGATGCCGTGAACATTGGTCTCGAGAACAGCTCTTTCGCCCTCCTGCTTGATCTTATGCTCGACCTCGCGCTTTGCCTTCTCGACCATTTCCTCGATGCGGGCGGGGTGTATCCTTCCGTCTGCGATAAGCTTTTCAAGAGCGATGCGAGCGACCTCTCTTCTTGCGGGATCGAAGCAGGAAAGAGTGATAGCCTCGGGAGTATCGTCGATGATAAGCTCAACGCCTGTAAGTGTTTCAAGAGTTCTGATATTTCTTCCCTCACGTCCGATGATGCGTCCCTTCATCTCATCGTTGGGGAGCGGAACAACGGAAACGGCAGTCTCTGCCACCTGATCTGCGGCACATTTTGAAACTGCGAGGGAGATAAGATTTCTTGCCTTATCCTCGCACTCGTCCTTGAGCTGCTGCTCGTACTGCTGGATCTTAAGTGCCTTTTCGTGGGAAAGATCATTTTCAAGCATAGAGAGCAGATGCTCCTTAGCCTGATCCATAGTAAACTGGGATATCTTTTCCAGAGTTTCGATCTGTGATTTTCTGATGACCTCGGCTTCTTCAAGCTTTTCGTCCGCCTGCTTCAGCTTTTTCTGGAGCAGCTCGTCCTTCTTTTCGAGATTATCATTTTTCTTGTCAAGATTCTCTTCTTTTTGCTGGATACGTCTTTCCTGACGGGAAAGCTCATTACGTCTGTCCTTGATTTCCTTTTCAAGTTCGTTGCGGTCCTTGTGGATCTCGTCCTTAGCCTCCACAAGGGCGATCTTCTTTTTGCTTTCGGCCTCTTCGCGGGCAGTCTCGATAATTCTTTCGGCTTCCTTTTCAGCCGAGCCTATCACCGATTCCGCCTGTGCTTTTCTGTATGACACGCCTACGCGGAAAAATATTATTCCCGACACAGCGGCAGCAGCAACAGCTGCGATAACAGCGATTAATACCGTTGGCATAGCATGACCTCCTTATATAAATAATGATCGGACATTACTTCTATAAGGCGAAATATAAGATTTTTAAGATTCTTTGCCCATTCGGGCTATGTAGCGATTCATACTTTATACAAATCCGCAGATAAAGCGGCGTTGATATATAATATAAATTTATGGGGAAATATAATAAATCTTCTATTAAGCCATAGAAGCAATGATAAAAAAACAGAAGCAATTTATATTCTTTACAGAATCGCCGCAAATTATTCATAAACTATGAGCCTTTGGGCGATCCTGAGCAAGTATATTTAATATATATTGCAGTCATAATTCTATTGTAATATAATTTAACCGAATTGTCAAGGAATTTTGTGAGATTTGCTGATTAATTTTTGTTTACAATTTTCACCGTCTGATATTCTTTTGTGAAAAATGTACTTTTGCGCCGAAAAAATTTTTTATTAACTGTAAATATTAACTGTTGACAGAAATAACGGGTGATGTTATCATAATTTATATAAGTTAATATTATTTATCGCATTGACAGGGAAGCGTTTTTCCTCTGCGGTCTTCAGAGAGCGTTCCATATGCTGAAAGGAACGTATTCCGCCGATGAATAGGATATTCCGATAAGACGTACCGCCCTCGAGCCTGTCCAATAAACAGCGGCTGCTCCCGTTACAGAGCGTACAAGGCATACTGCTTTATACAGTGTGTAAATCTGGGTGGAAACACGGTAATTATCGTCCCTGACATTATGTCGGGGACTTTTTGTTTTTAGTGAATAGTGAAAAGTGAATAGTGAAGAGTGAATAGTGAAGAGCTGATTGCCGAAGCAAAAAATGCTTAAGCACCTCCCGCTAATCGCTTCTATTAATGGAGATGATCATATGCTTAAAGATCTTGCTGTTCGGCTTTCTGCGCTTTCTGTTTTCAGAAATGTGCTTAAGGACGACGTTGTTTCTAAAATGGTGAAAATGTTTGAGGAGCCTTCCCCCTGTACCTGCGGAGATTTCTGCTCGGCGCTGTATGCTCATACCGATAATCTGACCGAGTATCTCATGGGCGTTATTTCCGAGGACGAGAACGATTATATGCTCCGCCATGCACAGATGAAGGAGATACCGCAGGTAATGGACACAGCTGCTCATGAGGAGCTGAAAATCCTCGGAGAAGCGGGAGCGGTCACTCCCATGGAGGTGAGAGCATGCATGTCCTACGACGGATATATCGCAGGCTGGAATACCTCGCCCATGAACTTCCACGACATATATGCCCGCAGAATGTCCGAGCTGCAGACCAAGGGCTACGGCATTTTTGCTAAATACTATACTTTCCTGCTTCGGGACGGAGTTATCGTTCCCGTGAAGAATCCCGACCCACAGAGGCTTTCTCAGCTTTCGGGCTACGAGACCGAGCGCAGGAAGGTCATTGACAATACGAAGGCTCTGCTGAGAGGTCAGCCTGCGGCGAATGCTCTGCTTTACGGCGATGCGGGAACAGGCAAGTCCTCCACCGTCAAGGCGGTGGTCAACGAGTTCAAGGACGACGGGCTGCGGCTTATCGAGATGAAAAAGTCACAGCTGCACGAAATGCCCCTCGTCATTGAAAAGATCGCGAAAAATCCGCTGAAATTCATCATTTTTATAGATGACCTGTCCTTTTCCTCGGACGATGACGATTTCGGCGCGCTGAAAGCAGTGCTGGAGGGCTCGGCTTCGTCCAAGACCTCGAATATCGTTATTTATGCCACCAGTAACCGCCGTCATCTTGTGAAGGAGAAATACTCCGACCGTGAGGGCGACGATATGCACGCACGTGACAGCATGGAGGAGCTGACCTCACTTTCGGAGCGGTTCGGGCTGAAGGTGACCTTCACAAAGCCGAATAAGGACCTGTACCTTCAGATAGTGGACAGCTTAGCGGACAGCTATGGGCTGGAATGTGACAAGGAAGAGCTTTTCTCGAAGGCAGAAGCGTATGCATTGCGCCGCTCGGGACGTTCGGGACGTGCCGCAAGGCAGTTTGTGGAGATGATGCTCTCCGGACAACTATAAGTTAGTGAATAGTGAAGAGTGAATAGTGAATAGTTGCGCAGGTTCAAGGTTGAGAGTAACCGCAAATAAGCAGTAACCCGGCAATAAAAAGTTCGCCAGCCTTTCAAGGCTGCAGGTTTCCAAAGGGCAGCGGTCGGGTCCGCCCGACAGCGGTTGCCGCGTTTGGGGTTTTTGAGCATATGCGACATCGACCCGCGAAAGTGACCAAATACGAATATAAAATTGCAAGTGACATCTTGTTTGAACGCAGCTTTATGGACATAATATATCATACAGATAAAAATAGTATCCAATGATATTATTAATAGTATAAATCCAATGAATATTACAGGGAGGATAAAATTATGATCAAGCTTACACTTAAGGACGGCTCGGTCAGAGAGGCTGAAAGCGGTCTTTCTGCTGCCGAGGTCATCAAGGGCATCGGAATGGGTCTTTACAAGGCTGCATGCTGCGTGAAGATCGACGGAAATGTGTGCGACCTGCGCACAATACTCGACAAGGACTGCACCTTTGAGGTCATGACCTTCGATTCCGAGGAAGGCAAGCATGCTTTCAATCACACTGCGTCCCATATGCTGGCACAGGCTGTCAAGAGAAAATATCCCAATGCAAAGCTTGCTATCGGACCCGCTATCGACGGCGGATTTTATTACGATTTCGACGTGGAGAAGCCCTTTACCCGCGAGGACTTAGATGCTCTTGAGGCTGAGATAAAGAAGATCTGCAAGGAGGATATCCCTCTGAAGCAGTACGGTCTTCCTGCCGATGAGGCTGCAAAGAAGCTTGAGGCTATGGGCGAGCCCTACAAGGTGGAGCTCTGCAACGAGCACGCAGGCAAGGGCGAGGATATCTCCTTCTATGAGCAGGGCGATTTCACCGACCTTTGCGCAGGACCTCATCTTATGTCCACAGGCGCTGTGAAGGCTGTCAAGCTCACACAGTGCACAGGCGCATACTGGCGCGGCGATTCCAAGGGCAAGCAGCTCTGCCGTGTATATGGTACCGCATTCCCCAAGGCAAGCGAGCTGGAAGCTCATCTGAAGGCTCTCGAGGAAGCAAGGGCAAAGGACCACAACAAGATAGGCCGTGAGCTTGAATATTTCACCACCGTTGATTATGTGGGACAGGGTCTTCCCATACTGCTCCCCAAGGGTGCAAAGGTCATTCAGATACTCCAGCGCTGGGTGGAGGATTACGAGGCAAAGCAGGGCTGTACTCTTACAAAAACGCCTCTTATGGCAAAGCGTGAGCTTTACAAGATATCCGGTCACTGGGATCATTATCTGGACGGAATGTTCGTTATCGGCGATCCCGACGACGAGGAAAAGGAGTGCTTCGCACTTCGTCCTATGACATGTCCTTTCCAGTATCAGGTGTTCCTTAACAGACAGAGAAGCTACCGCGATCTGCCTATGAGACTTACCGAGACATCTACACTTTTCAGAAACGAGGACAGCGGCGAGATGCACGGACTTATCAGAGTGCGTCAGTTCACTATTTCCGAGGGACATTTCATCGTTCGTCCCGAGCAGCTTGAAGAGGAATTCAAGCTCTGTCTTGACATGTGCAAGTACTTCCTCGGCACGGTGGGACTTCTGGAGGACTGCACCTTCCGTTTCTCCCAGTGGGACCCCGCAAATCCCAAGAACAAGTACGAGGGCACTCCCGAGCAGTGGGAAGAGGCTCAGAGCGTTATGAAGACTATCCTGGACGATCTCGGTATAGATTATACTATCGGGATCGACGAGGCTGCGTTCTACGGACCTAAGCTCGATATCCAGTACAAGAACGTATTCGGCAAGGAGGACACTCTCGTTACTATTCAGATAGATATGCTCCTTGCAAAGCAGTTCGGCATGGAATATGTTGATGTGGACGGCAAGAAGAGAAATCCCTATATCCTCCACAGAACGAGCCTCGGCTGCTTCGAGAGGACCCTTGCATATCTGCTTGAAAAGTATAACGGTGCGCTTCCAATGTGGATGGCTCCCGAGCAGATAAGGATACTCCCCGTTACCGACAGAGCCAAGGAGTATGCGGAAAATATCGCAAAGCGTCTTGACGATATGGACGTGAGAGTTACTGTCGATAACAGAAACGAGAAGATCGGCTACAAGATCAGAGCCGCACAGCTTGAAAAGATACCCTACTTCTTTATAGTAGGCGACAAGGAGGTCGAGGAAAATACCGTTTCCCTGCGTTCGCGCAAAAATGGCGATATGGGAGCCCTTGCCCTTGACGAAGTTGTTGACAAGATAATGAAGGAGATCCGCGAGAAGAGCAGAGATAACTGATCTGCGGATATATAAAAAGCCCCCGCAGAACCGATACTTCTGCGGGGGACTCGTTTTTGTGTTCGCATGAAAATATTATGTTATTTCGTTTTCGTATATATAATACCACACAACTCCCACTTTGTCAAGTCCCCGGAAAAATATATATAGTATATCACAGTTCGGAAACAAAAATCCGCGGTTATCCCATAAAATGACAAAAATGCCCCGAAAGCGCACCTATTTGACAATATTCCGTATCAGCGCGCCTAATTTTAATAAAAAATCTCTGCGGGTTTGTGCAAAAAATCAATTGAAATCCTTTGTGAAATGCTGTATCATATAATCAACACATGAAGGACACGACAGCAAAATACCTCCCGCAGGCGGCTTGCCTTTCAGCTTCAAAGGTTACAGATTGTAACTCTCGGTTACTGAAAAACGCTGCTGCGAATGCGAAAAGGTTTAAGTTTTAGTTAAATGTGCACATATCAGATAAAAAAATGATGATAAATTTGTGATGAGTGTGCATTGACAGTTCGCCGCTTTGTGTGTTAGAATAAAAGCGTGATAAAGAGACGGGCAGAAACGTACTCGAATCACCCCATATTTGATTTCCATTCCATTTGGAAATAAAATAAATATAAAAAATTAAAACAAAACAAGGAGGATATTTTTCATGAACATGAAAAAGTCAATTGCCGGCGTTATGGCTGGCGCTATGGCCGTATCTGCAATGGCCACTACTGCTTCTGCTTGGACAGGCGGCGACGCTGACCAGGCTCAGATCGTTCTTTCTTACGATCTCAACAAGTACACACAGGATGTTACCGACACTACTTTAACTGTAAGATACACATTTGCTGATAACACCGATGGTTATGTTATCGAGGGCCTCAAGAAGAACGGCGCAGACGTTGACGCTGTTATCGGTTCTGCTCTCCAGGGCGGCAGCTACGATCTTACTGCATTAAAGCTCTCCGCTACCGGTTTCCCCCAGTATGACGAGGATGGCAAGCAGAGCTCTGCTAACTCCGATACATGGAGCTTCGTAAGCGAAGCTGCTAAGGATAACCTTGCTGCTTACGCAACTGCAACAAACGTTATCACAAGCGGTTCCACAAACTACGATGCAAACGGAAATGCTGTTTCCTTCACAATTCCTTTCACATATACTAAGGAAGCTGCTGGCAAGATCAGCGTTGGTGGTTTCGAGAAGTATGCAACAGGTGATGCTACTACTAAGACAACAGGCTATGTTATCACTTATGATAAGACAACAGCTGCTGTTCAGACTGCATTCACAACTGAGGCTAAGACAGAGACTGTCGCTGATGCTGCAGAAGCTGCAACATTCATGGCATCACTCGTTTCTAAGACTAAAACTCCTGCCAACGAGTTTGATACAACACTTGAGGTAGGCGATGTTGTAACTAAGGACGCAACAGGCACTGATGTAACACCTGCATATGATGCTGCAGGCGGTGTTGTTAACTACACTGTAGTTAAGACTAAGGCTGTTAACACAGCTGGTAAGGTTGATTCTGTAGTTCTTGAATTTGATGCAGACGAGAAGGATAAGTATGAGGCAACTCTCGCAACTCTTAAGTACGATGAGCAGACTCAGAACGGCGTTACAAACGTTAAGGGCGAAGAAAAGACTGCTTTCAACACAGACGGCGTATACTATGCATTCAAGACCTTCACCGTTGAGCTCACATATAGCGTATATCACGATGCAGGCTGGAACGAGACATGGGTTTCTGCTACATCCAAGAGCCCTGTAAGCATCATCAAGGCTTCTACTCTTCCTGTAGATTCCAGAACTGCTGGCAACAGCGGCAACTACGCTGAGCCTCTCGCATCTTCCGCTGTAAAGCCCGGTAATGTTATCGAGCGCCTCACTGCTAACGGATATACATATCCTCAGGCTGTTCTCAACGATGTTATCGCTAACAACGAGAACGTTGCATTCACATTCACAACATGCCAGAAGTATGTTGATACAAGAGAGTACATCAAGATCAAGTCCTATCACATGCTTCCCGATGGTGTAACAGCAAGAGTTAAGTATTCTACTCCTCTTGGCGGTACAACCACTAAGGATGTAAACTTCAACACTGATGTTATCGTTCGCAGAGAGTCTTGGGGCGATCCTATCTACTACATCGCTAACCCCTACTACGGTGTAGCTTATGACGGCAACAAGAAGAACGACTTCACAGGTACTGATAACGCTCTCTGGTACAATCCTTACTTCACACAGGATCTCTATCAGACATGGACTTGGAAGTATCTTGATGGCGTTGACGTACACACAACCGGCAACGGCTACAACAACTGGGGTGCAAACGGCACTCAGGACGCTAAGAGCCTCTTCGGTTCCTATGCTTCTCAGTGGAACAAGAACCTCCTCGCAGCTGGTCTCGTAGTTAACTCTGCATGGACAATGCAGCTCAACCAGGCTACTGCTTTCGAGTGGGGCGATCAGACCATCACATTCTTCTGGGATGATATCACAGCTGATGCTAACGTAACTAACGCAGCTAACTTCCTTACTTCTCTCCAGCTCTACACTCCCACAGAGTGGTTCTGGGATAAGATGGATGTTTCCGTTGGAGCAGCTATCGCTGAGGATGTAGCTTCTAACGCCGGCCTCGAGGAAGACGTTGAGGAAGTTGTTGAAGAAGAAGAAGTTATCGAGGACGTAGTTGAAGAAGAGCCCGTTGAGGAAGAGATCGAGGAAGACTTCGAGGAAGACTTCGAGGAAGATTTCGAAGAGGACTTCGAGGAAGAGCCCGAGGAAGAGCCCGAGGAAGAGGAAACTGTTGAAGAGACAGAGCCCGTAGAGGTTGAGTCTCCTAGGACAGGCAACGCTCCTATCGCTCTCGCAGTTATCCCTGTTGCTCTCGCAGCTGCAGCTGTAATCGCTAAGAAGAAGAACTAATCTGAGCTTACGCTTGATTACAATTCTGCTTACGATATATAACTCGTAATTAATACCGCCCTCCGTGTACTATGTATGCGGAGGGTGGTTTTTTGTATGAGCTTATATTATGATACATCACTGTATTTTACTTAATCTTGTATAAATTGACTATTATTTTTGTGAAAAAATTGTAACCTGTATGTAACTTAATCAGTTTCATACAGTTTTTTTGTTAAATGTGTACAAATATCGTGCGTGAAAATATATGCGAAAGACCGCAAACTGTCTTGACAATTTTTAATTATCATGTTAAAATTATTATACGGCTAATTATCTACGGCAATCTGAACGATTTTTTTAAACACTTTGGTATGAATTTGCATGATTATATGCGTAAGAATGTAATCTATTACAAGGATTTAATAATTGTGCATCTTGCAGTCCCCGCGCCCCCTCGGCGAGGGTTTATAAAAGCCGATCAATTCTGATTTTCTATGAAAGGTGGTATATTCAGTTGTCAAGGAAAAACAGACTGAGAAAATCTTTAGCCGCTGTTCTGGCAGTTACCCTTTGCGGCTCTGCTGTTCCTCTGACGGCGTTTGCTTATAACTCGGGATATTCCGGTTCGGAAAATCTTACCGAAGAGGAAAAAGCTGCGTTCTACACCGAAAAGGCGACTTACAGCGACTACTATGACGAACATTCCTCAGACAAATACCCCGACAAGGCGGTCCCTTTGACATATTCATCCGCTGATGACGGAGCTGAGGTCGAGGTCAAGTCCTTCGAGGGTAAGGATAATGTTATTGTCTGGTCTAATCAGGAGGGTACTGTCAATTTTACCGTTGATGTCCCCGAATCAGGCAACTACAATATTAAGCTTACTTACTATCCTATCCCCGGTAATATGACTACCTCCGAGGTCTCCGTGCTTCTCGACGGCGAGTCTCCTTATGACGCCGCCACCCGTGTTGAGCTTCCGCATACCTTTGTTATGGACGGCGAGATCACAAGAGATTCCAAGGATAACGATCAGGCTCCTATGCAGACTGAGTCGGCTATGTGGCAGACAACCTCTGTCAACGATCCCGACGGTATCTTCAATGAACCTCTTATCTTCAACCTTTCCGAGGGTACTCACACCATAAGCTTTAACTCCGAAAGAGCAGCTATCGCTATCGCTTCGGTTGAGCTCTATCACTACGATGAGCCCGAGGCTTATGTGGCTCCCTCTGAGTCTGAGCTTGCCGCTAACAGCTCTGTTGCTAACATCAAGATACAGGGCGAGAATTATTCCTATACAAATTCTGCTGAGATCCTTCCCTCCTACGACCGCGGCGATTACCGCACCGAGGATCACAACGGTGACCCGGGAAGCCCCACAAAACAGCGATACAATACTCTCGGCGGAAGCTGGAAAACTTCCGGTCAGTCCGTTACATGGACAGTCGAAGTCCCTGAGGACGGATACTATCATCTCGGTATCAAGGGAATGCAGAATTCAATGCGCGGTATGTATTCCAATCGCCGCCTTTATGTGGATGGCGAGGTGCCTAACTCCGCTTTTGAGAATATCAAATTCAACTACGATTCCGACTGGCTGCTGACTACTCCCACCGACGAAAACGGCGATGAGGCTTATCTGTACCTTACTAAGGGTACTCATGAGCTGACTCTTGAGGCGGTCCCCGGTGAGATCGGTGAGTTTATCCGCCGTCTGGATGACGTTGTCGCAGAGGTCAACAGCTACTATCTGCAGATCCTTATGATCACAGGTCCTTCTCCCGATAAATATACAGATTATTATGTATATAAGGAGATCCCTGAGCTTCTCGATGAATTTGAGCGCCTTTCCGCTGAGCTGAGAGATATTCAGGCTCAGATCGAAGCACTCTCGAATCAGAAGGGCTCTGAGGCTGCCGCTCTTGAACGTCTTGCTACCGTTCTCGATTACTGCGTTAAGAAGCCCGATAAGATTCCTAATCAGATCTCAAACAGCGCTTTGAAGGATAACGTCGCTTCTGTTTCTTCGTGGATGCGTACATACAGACAGCAGCCCCTTACTATCGACTACATCGAGCTTGCTCCCGCAAGCGGTAAGCTTACCTCGATCAAGAATAATGTGGGCAAATCCTTCGTTTTTGGCTGCAAGTCATTCTTCGGCTCCTTCTTTGAGGATTATTCCGTTCTTTCCGATACTACCGAGAATTCCGTAAATGTATGGTCCTCTCTCGGTCGTGATCAGACTAACGTTGTTAAACAGATGGTCGATTCTCAGTTTAACGGAAAATATGGCGTGGATGTTGCTATCAACCTGGTACAGGGCGGTATCATGGAGGCTGTGCTCGCAGGCAAGGGCCCCGATGTTTCCCTCTTTACCGGCGGTGAATTCCCCATCAACCTCGCTATCAGAGACCTGCTTGAGCCTATCAACGATAAGGAAGGCTTCGATGAGGTCTATGCAAGATATGATTCCTCCGCATTCGTTCCCTATACCTACGAGGACACTCAGTATGCTATCCCTCTGACGAGAAACTTCCCCATGATGTTCTATCGTAAGGATATCCTTTCCTCTATCGGTATCTATGAGTACCCCGAGACTTGGGACGACCTTATCGACATGCTCCCCGCTTTCCAGAGAAACTACATGCAGCCCGGTCTTATTCTTCCCGGCGTTGCAGTATCTAATATCGCCAATGCGGCAGGTACCTCCGTTTCTCCTGCAACTGAGGAAGGTCATACATTCGCTCTACTTATGCTGCAGTCCGGTCTTAACTACTATAATGATGAACAGTCCGAAACTACCTTCGATTCTCAGGAAGCTGTTGAGGCGTTCGATACATGGACAAAGTTCTACACCACCTACGGTTTTGACCAGACCTACGACGCATTTACTCGTTTCAGAACAGGTGAGGCTCCTATCGTTATCCAGGACTACTGCACGTTCTATAATCAGCTGAATACTGCTGCTCCCGAAATTGCGGGACTGTGGGATTTCGCTCCCGTTCCCGGTACTCTCCGCGAGGACGGCACCGTTAATCATGCAGCCAACTCCAACAGCGCAGGCGCTATGATACTTTCAAGCTGCAAGAATCCCGACGCTGCATGGACGTTCATCAAGTGGTTCTCCGATACCGATCAGATGGTCCAGTACGCTCAGAATGTTGAGGGCGTTATGGGCTCCATGGGACGCGTCGCTCCCGCCGATCAGGAGGCTCTTAAAAAGCTCAACTGGTCTAAGTCGGATCTGGACAAGATCATCTCACAGATGGATCAGCTTGACGAGATCCCGATAATCCCGTCGTCTTATGTTGTAACAAGAGGTGTTATGAACGCGTTCCGTGCCGTTGTTAACGACCACGATAACGCAAGAGAGACTCTCCGTTGGTACAACAAGGATATAAATAAGGAAATTACAAGAAAACGTCAGAATCTCGGTATTGATGATACGGATTCCGAATAAGATTGGAGGAATATAAATTGGCTGTTAAAACCGCTGATGAAATTCTTCTGCCAAACGAGCGAAAAATGTCACGCAAGGAAAAAAGACAGTATACTCTTCACGAAATGAAACGCAATAAAATGTGCTACATCCTTATGGCACCTTTTATGCTCCTGTTTCTCGTGTTTACTGTCATCCCTGTGTGTATGTCGCTCCCCATGGGCTTCTGCGACTTCGATATGGCGCATGCGCCCAAATGGATCGGCTTACAGAATTTCTACACACTTTTCATCGAGGACGACGTCTTCATGGGTGCGATCAGAACAACTCTTATCTTTGCACTCTTTACGGGACCTCTCAGCTACGCAATGAGCTTCCTGCTCGCCTGGCTTATCAATGAGCTTCACCCCGTACTTAAAACAGTGTTCACACTGGTTTTCTATGCGCCTTCTATGGCAGGAAACATCTACTTCGTATGGCAGCTCATCTTCTCGGGTGACTCCTACGGCTACCTGAACTCCATACTCATGGACCTCGGTATCACAACTACCGCTATCCAGTGGCTCACAGACAGCAACTACCTGCTGGCGTGCGTTATCATCGTTCAGCTCTGGGTATCCATGGGCGCAGGCTTCCTTGCTCTTCGTGCAGGCTTCCAGGGTATCGACAAGTCGATGTACGAGGCAGGCGCTATCGAGGGTATCAGCAACAGATGGCAGGAGCTTATCCACATCACTATCCCTTCAATGGGTCCTCAGCTGATGTTCGCAGCCGTTATGCAGATCGTATCGTCCTTCACCGTCGATCTGGTAGGACGTTCACTTTGCGGCTTCCCCTCTACCGATTATAAGGCACATACCATTATGACCCATGCGTTTGACTACGGCTGGGTAAGATACGAGATGGGTTATTCGTCGGCAATATGCTTCGTGCTGTTCCTTGCAATGTTCGTTTGCAATCAGCTGATAAGCAAGCTGCTCGGCAAGTATTTGGACTGATAGGGGTGAGCAAGCAAAATGAAGAAAAAAGAAGAATTAAAACCCTCGGAAATCGCCGCGCAGATAGAAGCGGAAAATGCCGCCAGACTTGAGGCTCTCCGTAAAAAGCGGGAAAAAGAACACCGCAAAATGGAAAAGTCAAAGGGAACCAACAAGCAGGTAGGTAAATCATGGAAAAATGACATCGGAATTTTCCTTCTGCTGTTCATTATGGGTCTGTTTATGATCTTCCCGATATACCTTTCTGTTATCAACTCCCTGAAGCCTGTAAACGAGTTCTTTATCATGCCGCCTAAGCTTTACACTCTCGCGCCTACTTTTGATAACTTCCGCGATCTGTTCAAGGTGGCAAACAACTCCTGGGTACCTTTCAGCAGAAATATTTTCAACAGTATTTTCGTTACTGTTGTTGCTACTGTTTTTGAAGTACTGTTTGCTTCGACTGCTGCTTTCGTTCTCGCAAAGTGCAGATTCCCCGGAGCAAAGGTATTAAACCAGATAATCGTTATCGCGCTGCTCTTTAACAGCCAGGTAACATATATCATGCAGTACATCGTTATGGCTAAGCTGCATATGATCAATACATATTCGGCACTTATCCTTCCCCTTATCCCTTCGTCAATGGGTCTTTACCTTATGCGTCAGAGCGTCGGTCAGATACCTGATGCTATGATCGAGGCGGCTAAGGTCGACGGAGCAAGCCTGCTCCGCATCTGCTGGGGAATAGTAATGCCTAACAACAAGCCTGCACTTATGACAATTATCATCTTCCAGTTCCAGGCTGCATGGAACGCAACGGGCGGCTCTCTCGTATACGATGAGGCTCTTAAGACGATCCCTGTTGTCGTTCAGCAGATAGCTGCAGCCGGTATCGCACGACAAGGTGCTATCTACGCTTCGGCAGTAGTTCTGATGATACCGCCGCTTGCAATATTTATCGCGGCTCAGAGCCAGGTTATGGAAACTATGGCACATGCCGGTATGAAGGATTGATTCGTATATACTATATATAATATTTTATTGTGACGTATATATGATGCTTCGATAATGCATGCGTGAAACCAAATTAAAAGAAAAGGGTGATAATATGTCAGGCTTGAAAAAGCTTATATCTATTCTTTCGGCTGCTGCCATTGCCTGCTCCCTGGCAACTGTGACGGCAAGCGCGGCTGAAAGCTATGACCCTTACAGCTATGACAGGTGGGGCGACGCGGTCGCTTCACAGGCAGGATATACCGCAGATTATTTCGTGGACGGAACTACAATCGGCTGCGGTGCATTCAACGAACCCGGAGATTTCTTCATTACCGAGGACGAACAGTTATACATAGCTGACAAGGGAAACAACAGAATTGTTGTGACAGATCTTGACTTTAACTTGATCGAAATACTTACCGAATTTGATTACAACGGCGAAAAGCTTGAGCTTAAGGCTCCCGCAGGCGTTTTCGTGGACAAGTACACCGATAATCTGTACATCTGCGATACCGACAACAGCCGCGTTATCAAATGCGACCGCGACGGAAATGTTGACCGTCTGTTCCAGAAGCCTGTGTCTGAGCTTTATTCTCAGGAGCTTACCTATAATCCTCAGAAGGTGCTCGTCGATAAGGCGGGAAATGTCTATGTTGTCGTTAAGTCGATAACCAAGGGCGCTGTTATGTATAATGCAGACGGGGAATTCCTCGGCTTCTACGGCGCAAACCGCGTTGAGGCTACCGCTGAGGTCATCATGAACGCTTTCTGGAATACGATCTCCACTCAGGAACAGAGGGAACATTCTACCAAGACCACACCTATCGGCTTTACAAACTTTGACCTGGACGATGAGGGATTTATCTATACCGTTACCGACTCCCAGGAGATCAAGACCGATGCCGTTAAAAGCTCAGCCCTAAGGGTACAAATATCCTTGAAACTCTGGGCGCTACCGATGTGGTTTTCGGTGATATAGATCCTGCGTACTATTCTATTTATACCAAGAATTCTTCTCTGACCGATATCGACATCGGCCCCAACGGTGAGATGAATATTCTCGATTTCGCACACGGACGAGTTTTCCAGTACGATAAGCTCGCAAACCTTATGTTCATCGTGGGCGGCACCGGCGAACAGCTGGGTACCTTCAGAAATGCTACCTCCGTTGAGTCTCACGATAACCACCTCTATGTGCTGGATTCCCGTAAGAACAGCATAACCGTGTTTACCAGAACGACCTTCGGCGAGATCGTTACAGAGGCTACTAATCTCTATAACGACGGCTACTATGAGGAATCCTACGAGCCTTGGTGCGAGGTGCTCAAGTACGACGGAAACTATCGCCGCGCATACATAGGTATCGGAAATGCACTCTTCCAGCGCGAGGAGTACAAGGAGGCTATGAAGTATTACAAGATATCTATCTCCAGAGGCAGATACAGCAAGGCGTTTGAGGGCTACCGAAACGAATTTCTGGAAAAATACTTCTCTCTGCTGCTTGTGCTTGTCGTACTCCTGATAGTACTTGTTATAGTATACAGACAGGCTAAAAAGCGCGGAGTTTTCGACCGCAGACGTGCTAAGCGCAGAATGTGAGGTGTATAGAATATGTTGGATCTTACTAAAGGACAATTTGTTAAGCATGTTCTTTTTCACCCGTTCGAGGGCTTTGAGGACCTGAGATGGAAAAAAGGCGGTTCTATGAGAATTGCTGTTGTAGTTCTCTGTCTCCTCTTTGTAGAGCAGCTTGCTTACGACAGAATGTACGGCTTCCAGTACTCCGCAGTTTATGACAAGGTTTTCAATATCGTACCGTATATCTTCCGAAGCTTCATAATTTTCCTGACCTTCGTGGTCGCAAACTGGGCGATGTGTACGCTCTTCGACGGCGAGGGCTCCATGAAGAATATCTTCATTGATACCGCGTACTCCCTTATCCCCTTTGTGGCATCGGGACTTATCGCAACAGTTCTTTCCCACATCTTCGTTGCGGATGAGTACATTTTCATCAGCGCCATTGAGATAATCGGTGCTGCATGGACTGTGGTCCTCTTCCTGTCGGGAATGAAGGCGGTGCATCAGTTCTCCTTCGGAAAAACTCTGGCACTGCTGCTGCTTACACTGGTGGCAATGATCGCGATACTTTTCCTGCTGATACTTCTGCTTACGCTCTTCCAGCAGGTACTGATATTTGTTTTCTCGATCTATACGGAGCTGTCCTACAGATTGAGAGTATAGTTTAATTTAGAAAAGTGGTGAGAAATTCGATGCGAAAGCATACTAAAAAAATCATAGCGGGCATTGTGTGCGCGGCAATGATGACTTCTCTGGGCGTTTCGGTATACTCCGACAACGAGGAGGAAGCAGCTGTTGAAGAAGCTGCCGAGGATACCTCTTCCTCTGAGGAGGCTTCCGATGATGAGCCTGCGGAGGTCATCACCGAGGAACAGGCCTTCGCGGAAATGGAGCTTGTGACCGAAAATGACAAGCTTGCTCTGTACAGGTCTTCCGAAAGAAACAGCACAAGCATCTGCTTAGTGGATAAAAATTCGGGCAAGAAATGGTTCTCGAATCCCGTAAATGCGGTAAATTCCAATGCGAAAAAAGCTCAGAAGAATGACCTCCTTTCCGGTATGAGCCTTGTCTATGCCGAGCCTGCCGACCGCCGTACAACAACGGTCAACAGCAAGGCAAAGGGCGATGTTACCGTTGAGAACGTTCAGAACGGCATCAAGATAACCTACAAGTTCACAGAGTGCGGAATCACAGTTCCTGTGACTATCACTCTTGAGTCCGACCATCTGAAGCTTTACTGCAACACCTCCGAGATCGTTGAGGAGCATCCCTCCACAAGCTCGGGCAAGCTGACCTCCACACTGTCCTTTATGACAAGCTTCGGCGCGGCTGACAGAGATACCGAGGGCTACTTCGTTATCCCCGACGGCAGCGGCGCGCTGATCAACTTCAATAACAACAAGACAGGCTATAAGGTATATACCGGTCCCGTTTACGGCTCGGATATTACTCCTGTCAAGACTACCAAGAGCTACGTCTCCGAGAATGTATACCTGAATATGTTCGGTATCGTCGAGGGCGACAGCGGTCTCGTCGTTGTTGCCGACAAGGGCGATACGGCGGCTTCTATCAATGCTTATGTTGCGGGAGAGATCAACACCGATTACAACGGCTGCTACTTCTCCTTCGAGACAAGGACCTCCGACGAATATCTCATGGGTGGCGGCGAGTCCAATCCTCTGAAGGTATTTGAAAAGCACGGAATACTCGTTCCCGAAATAGAGCTCAGATACTATCCTGTTTCCTCCGACGACGGCAGCGATATCGACTATATCGACATCGCAGATACATATCGTGATTATCTTACCGGCTCCTGCGGAGTCAAGACCTCTTCAAAGGTCGATGAGAATCCTCTGTATGTGAACTTCTACGGCGCGACTATCAAGAAAAAGTCAATTCTCGGTATCCCCGTAAATGTTAAGGAAAAGGTCACAGGCTTCGATGATGCATTGGATATTCTCGAGGAGCTTGGCGGCTATGGCGTTGACGGTATGGTCGTAAGCTATAAGGACTGGACCGGTACCGATATCGGCGAGAAGATCACCGATAAGGCTTCTCCTGCGGGAACACTCGGCGGAAGCAGCAAGTTCAACAAGCTGATGGATTACGCGGAGTCTAACAATATCGCTATCTATCCCGATGTTGAGAATATGACCTTCAAGTCAAGTCTCAAATACATGACTATCACCAACACCTCTATCAGAGTGTCTAACGCATATTCAAGACAGATAGTTTATGATCTGGCTCACGGCGTTGAGAATAAGTATTATAAGTCAATGTCCCTGTTCAGCCCTGCGTCCTATGACAAGGCGTATACAAATCTGATCAACAGCTATCAGAAGAAGAAAATAAGCAACATCTCTCTCGGCTCACTTGCCAATACTATCTATGGAGATTACGGCAAGAAGGCTGTTTCCAGAGAAATGTCAAAGGGCATTATCGAGGATATCTACAGCAATGCTCAGCAGAATGTAGGCTCTGTAATGGCTGACGGCGGAAACAAGTACGTTCTGCCCTATGTCGATACAGTTTCCAATATCCCCATTTCCTCCAGCAAGTACGATATCTTCGATCAGGAGATCCCCTTCTATCAGATCGTGCTTCACGGACTTATCCCCTGCTCCACGACCGCTATCAACAGCGAGCCTGATATCGCAGATGCAGTGCTTACGGCTATCTCCTGCGGCTCAAACCTCACCTTCGACCTTATCGGAACTGAGGCAAGCGAGCTTAAGGATACAAGATATGACCGGTACTTCTACGCATATTACGGAAACTGGACAGAGGACGCAGCAGGCGCTTATCGTCTGCAGAACGACATCCTTTCGGACGTTGCCGACCAGAAGATCGTTGAGTACAACATCAGCGCAGACGGCAATGAGATCGAAACTGTTTACGAGGATAATACTACAACAGTAGTAAACTTCGAAAACGATACTGTAAAGCTTAACGGAACTACCTATAAGCTTTCGGATTACTTCAGCGAGGGGGTTGTCGGCTAATGAAAAGAGCACCTATGTCTTACGAAAAGAAAAAGGGTCTTTACGGCTACGGCTTTATCGCTCTGTGGTTCGTTGGCGCAATGTTCTTCTTCGTAATTCCTGTTATCAAATCATTCTATTACTCGTTTAACACTGTAACGCCTGAGGACGGCTATCTTGCGATCAGCTGGGCGGGAATTGAAAACTTCAGATACGCTTTCGCGGTGGATCCCGATTTCAGACAGCTGCTTACGACCGTTATCGGCGATACGGTTATGCAGACGCCTATAATCCTCATATTCTCCCTCTTCGTGGCTATCATAATCAACCAGGAGTTCAGAGGAAGGACCTTCGCAAGAGCAGTATTCTTCCTCCCCGTTATCATTGCAACGGGTCCTGTGTACGCTATCATCACCGGCGACCTCGATACCTCGGGAAATGCTACGGGTGAACAGTTCACTACCATGTTCTCCGCGGACATGGTCGACCAGCTGCTCGAATTCGTGGGAATATACGGCATCAACGATAAGTTTACCGAATTTATTTCCGATATGACCAGTGATATCCTTAATCTGGTCTGGAAATGCGGTATTCAGATCATCATCTTCCTGTCGGCACTGCAGAGTATCCCTCCCTCCGCAAAGGAGGCTGCCGCTATCGAAGGCGCTACATCATGGGAATTCTTCTGGAAGA
>JBJFHQ010000049.1:0-4216 GCA_051893755.1 Oscillospiraceae bacterium | reverse complement strand
ATCGCAGTCCTTTGTACGTACAATCAAAGCGGCGGCCGTAAATATTCGATAGGGATACTCGAGATAGCCCGAAAGAATTTCAAGACTTTTGTCAGTGCTGTTATTTTTATAATACTTATGCTTACAGAGCCGCGTTTTGCACGGCTCTTTTCTGTTGCTCCCGATTATAAGCTTTCCTCGGAGCTGCGGCTTGCAGTCCGCAAGATAATCAAGGTTTCTCCGCTGCTCGAAAAGCATTTCAAGATAACTCGTGATATGATAACCTGCAGGCTTACGGACATCGAATACACGCCGCTTGCATACTCTACCGACCGCATGGACGGCCGACTTGCAAACGCTTTCCTCGCCGACGAGGACGGAGCAATGGACAGCTATCCCGTGGAATCTATGACTTCTTCGCAGATAATGCTGAAATCTAAGCTGGGTATTATCATTTCTACGCAGTACCCCAACGAAAACAACGACTTTCTCGAGCGTGTGGACTTGGCAAAGAAAACTATCGACGGCATAAGCGGACGGAAAAACATCTTTGCTCTGCTCTATGAGCCCGATGATGAGATAGTAAATTCATGGGAGACCGATGATAATGTTATCTATCAGTCAAATCCCGTTGCTATTGACAATCCCGAGATGTTTGAGAATCTTCTCGAAAAGCGGGAAATGGCTATACTGTATGAATCAATGCGGGAGAATTTCCTCTGTAAGCACTGCAACATCAGATACAAGGGCGTAGGCACGGAGGGATATATACCTATTGACAAGGTCCAGCTGTGCCGCATGGAGAAGTCGGACGAGTTCTGGCGGGGAAAGCGTGTGTATCTCGGACTTGACCTGTCGCTGACTTCCGATAATACTGCTGTTGCGATGGTGACTTGCATTGACGGGGAGATATATGCCCGTGTAATTGGTTTCCTGCCTGCCGACAGAGTGGCGATAAAGTCAAACAAGGAAAAATTTGACTACCGCAGAAGCATATCAAACGGCGAATGCATCGCCTGCGGTGATGATGTTATTGCTTATGATGTTGTGGAGAGCTATATCCTCACCCTCGAGAAAAGCTTGGGCGTGACAGTGGTATATGCAGGATATGACCCTTGGAACGCCGCAAGCACTGTACAAAAGCTTGAAGGAGCGGACGAACCTATACAGTGTGTTGAGATAAAGCAGCATTCAAGATTTTTACACCCTGCAACAAAGCTACTGAAGGAGAAAATATTACAACATGAGTTTTACTATGAAAATAATCTTCTGCTGGAAAATAACTTTGAAAATGCCCGGTGCGTTTATGACACAAACATGAATATGTACGTAAACAAGAAAAAATCAAACGGTAAGGTGGATATGGTCGTTGCACTTATCAACGCCGTTTATCTGCTTATCGAATACGAATATCTTGATAAGGAAATCGGGTGCATGATCATATGAACGATTACATGGGTGATTCCCACATCGGGGACGCTATTTTACAAGACATTCAGAAGTGGAGCGGCGTTAAGCAGGAAGAAATAAATTCGGCTGCTCGGAAGATACGTAATCAGATGAAAAGCAAGCTGGAGGAAACTACACCGATACAGGATTATCCGTACAATAACGGCGTAGTTATGCAGATAACTGTACATCGTCATGGTGATACTCCTGCTGTGAAAGAGCCTGCGCCTGCATACCGACAGCCCGGGGCAATGGCAAAGGGCTGGACGAATGCCACACTGAAAAATACTTCGGGGCGATATGTTATCGGTGTGCGGAATAAAAATCTCCCGACTGTTGTGCATCTTGTGAATTTCGACCACGACGTATTTTCCCACAAAAGATTTACCGGGACAGTTTATCATGGTACGGGATTTGTTGACAAGGCGCAGGACTGGGGACAGGAAGAGCTTGACAAAGAGATCAGGAAAATACTTGAAAAGTAAGGAAGTGTGAGGATTGGCACAGTATGGCTATATGGCGAAGATAGGAGCCGATACAAGCGGTTTGCAGTCGGCTCTTAAGGACGTAAATTCACAGTTATCGGCTATTGACCGCGAAATAAACGCCACCAACAAGGCATTAAGAAATGCAGGAACGGCAGGAACTGACAGCTTTGAAATGCTGAATCAGAAGTCTACCGAGCTTTGCAATGCTGTCGCCGCCGCCGAGACAAAGCTCAACGACTTGCGCTCTGTCGAAGAGCAGATGAAAACGGCTGTTGCTTCCGGGAGCGTCTCCGCCGAAGAGTATAGAGCTTATCAGCGCGAAATATCAAACACAGAAGCGCAGCTTAGAACATATCAGAATCAGCTTGAAGAGGTAAACAGCGCCCTTTATGGTCTGGACACACAGACTGATAATTCTACGCGGTCGCAGGAAGTCTTTGCAAACTCAATGCTCGATGTCAGAGCGGCAGCGCAGAAAGTCACCGATGACCTGGCTTTCTTTGTGGACGGTATAAAAAATGTTGGCTCTGCAACATTCAAATCGGTCAAGGAAGTAGCGGAATACTCTGTCAAGGTGGGTTCTGCTTTTGATTCCGCTATGTCGCAGACTGCGGCTTACAGTATGGCGAGCTCCGAAGAGCTTGTAAAGCTCCGTAATGCCGCAAAGGAAGCAGGAGCCACTACATCAAAGAGTGCTACCGAATCGGCGCAGGCTCTGGGCTATATGTCACTGGCAGGTTGGGACGTCGATGAAATGCTTACCGGCTTGATGCCGATGATAAGAGCGGCAGAGGCAGGCAATTCAGACCTCGCACGGACTTCTGACCTCGTCACGGATTCTATGTCCGCAATGGGCGTTTCTACCGAGGAACTGACACATTATCTTGATATCTGCACCACAGCGCAGTCCAATTCAAATACTACGATGAATGGACTGCTTGAAGCGTATATTAACTGCGGCGGTACACTGAAAAATCTGAATGTTCCGTTGGAAGAGTCCGCAACATATCTCGGCACGCTTGCAAACCGAGGTAAAAAGGCTGCCGAAGCGGGAACGGCGTTTAATTCGATACTTGTAAATCTTATCGGTGCAAACAAATCATCGAAAACCGCTTTGGACGAGCTGGGAGTTTCTGCATGGGACGCAGAGGGAAATTTCATCGGTTTGACAAACACTCTGTATTTGCTTGATGATGCGCTTAAGAATTGCACACAGCAGCAGAGAAACTTCTTCGAAGCAAAAATCGGCGGCAAGACACAAATGGACACACTTCAGGCATTGCTTGCAGGAATTAATGACGAATACGACAGTCTGTACGCAAAAATTTCCGATTGTGATGGTGCACTTGAAACAACAGCCGTTACAATGCAGAGCAATCTTACAGGCGCTATAACAAAGATGAAATCCGCTCTCGAGGGCGTGGGTAATGAGATATACGAGTATCTTGACGAGCCCCTCAGAGATGCCGTACAAAGCGTTACAGAGAACCTCGGCACTATAAATGAGAGCATAAAGAACGGTGCCCTCGGTGAAGCTCTTCGGAATATGTCACAGTCCCTTTCGGAGCTTATCATCAAGCTTGCAGACTTCGCCGCAAGCAGGGGCATTGAAATGGTGATAGAGGGTGTAACAAACCTTATCGACCTGCTTTCATGGCTTGCGGATAATGCAGACAAAGTGACTATTGCTATAGGTGCAATGAGCGCAGGCTTTGCGGCGTTTAAGGTCGGAACACTTGTTGCCGATATTGCCGTACTTGTCACCACTGTTACAAACTTTGCCGCTGCCGCACAGGCTGGAAGCGTTGCCGCAACAGCACTTAACACGGCTATAAGAGCTTTTCAGTTTGCAGGCGTGATAGCTATAATTACTGCGCTTACTGCGGCTGTTATCGGGCTGGAATGCGCATACTACGAAGCAAAGATAGCCGCAGATGAAGCGTACATATCAACCGATAACACTATCCTCAAACTCAACGAATCCCGCAGAGCTTACGAAGAACAAAGAGCGGAAATCGAGAAAAGCTGCGAGAAGATAGATGACAATACCGAAGCGGCTAAAAAGAACTGGCAGACACTTAAGGACTTATGTGACGAACAGGGCAACATTGTAGGCTCTTCGACGGAAGTTCAAAAAGCAATTGACGGGCTGAACGAGTATCTCGGGACGAACATTCAGGTTATCGACGGGCAGATACAGGGTTACAAGGAACTCAATGCGGAAATGGAAAATCTCATTGAGACTATGCGCTTAGAATCTAAAATGCGCACTATGCAGCCTTTGTATGATGAAGCTATCA
>JBJFHQ010000048.1:0-4219 GCA_051893755.1 Oscillospiraceae bacterium | reverse complement strand
GCTCTGCCTACTGTGCTGAATCTTGCGGCGGCGGGCGGCATGGAGCTTGCCGAAGCTTCGGACATGGTAACGGATTCGATGTCGGCACTGGGGCTTTCTATGGACGAACTGGAAGGCTTTGCCGACAAAATGGCAAAAACGTCCCAGAAGTCCAATACTTCCGTCACACAGCTGGGGCAGTCCATTTTGTCCGTCGGTGCCAATGCGCAGATACTTGCAGGCGGCACAACGGAGCTGATGACGGAGCTGGGTATCCTCGCCGACAGCGGCGAAAAATCCGCCGAAGCGGGAACAGCTCTGGCACGCGTCATCAAGAATCTGTCCACGCCTACATCTGTTGCTGCCGAAGAGCTTGATAGGCTGAATGTGTCCTGCTATGACAGCGAGGGCAATTTCCGGAACATGCAGGATATCTTTGGCGATCTGCAGGACGCAATGGACGGATTTACCGCCGAACAGGTGCAGGAATCCATGTCGCAGATATTTGATACTGAGGCGCTCTCGTCGGCAAAAATACTGTTATCCCAGTGCGGCGACCGTTTCGATGAGCTGTCCGGCTACATTGACGACGCAGACGGAGCTGCGGCTCAGATGGCGGAGACCATGTCCGACAATCTCACCGGAGACATAACCATATGCCAGTCCGCCCTTGAGGGTCTGGCGAACACGGCATATGAGAAATTCCAGGGCACAATGCGCACGGCTGTGCAGGCTGTCACCGAAGATGTGGGAACGCTGACCGAAAGCATGAAGGACGGAGAGCTGTCCGAAAGCGTGGATAAGCTTGCGGCGGCGTTCTCCAATGCGGCGGCTTCCGCTGCCGATCTGCTTGCAGATGATGTTATTCCTGCGGTTATTAGTGGTTTTTCTTTGATCGTGGAGCATGGGAACGATATTATTGCTGTTGCAGAGGGTATAGCAATTATATTTGCTGGTTGGAAAATCAGTGCAATTGTTGATAATTTCACAGACAGCATGGCAAAAGCAGCGGCGGCTGTTGCTGCAAAACAGGCTGCTGACACATCGGCAAGTATTTCAACTTTGGCATTAGCCGGTAATTTATCATTTACCGAGATTGCTGCAGAACTTTACGCAGGAAACATAAACCTTGCTACAGCGGCACAGGCGGCTTTTAACCTTGTATGCGATGCTAATCCTATTTTGCTTGTTGCTTCGGCATTGGGGATAGTTGTAACAGCAGTAGGTTTATTTATAAATGCACTTGATTCCGCAGAAGCCGAAGTGAACGAATACACCGAGGAAATCAATCGCATGAAAGCAGCGGAAGAGGATAGCGTTTCATCTTCCGAAAAGGAAATTGCTCTATTAAAGCAGAAAGTCGAAAGATATGAGGAGCTAAGAGCAAAATATGAAACCTTAACAGCTGGCGAAATGGCGGAATTCCTTGATCTGTGTGCAGAGCTTCAGGAGCTTCTGCCGGAGGGAACAAGCCTTATTGATGAGCAGACCGGAGCTTACAATAGTCTTGCTGACAGTATTGACAATGTCATAGAAAAAATGCGGCAGCAGGCATTGTTAAATGCCAAGAAAGGCACATACGAAACTGCTGTATCACAGAATTATGATATTGATCAGAAGCTTCATGAGGCTAAAATGGCATGGGCTTCCGAAGGAATGGAACAGCTTAACGACTGGAAAGCTGTCGCTCTCAGCGATAACATACTTGATGCGCGTGAAGCGTTTCTGGAACAGTACATTAAGGACGAATATGGAATAACATACGAGCAGATGATGACTGCGTATGATTCCAACAAGGAAATTATTGACGAATATGAAAAGCTGTCACGTATGCAGTATGAAAGAAATACTGACAGTAATAATTCGGACAACAAAATTGACTATTCCACCGTAGGCGGCACGATAGCCGAAGAAGAAAAGCGCAAGGGCGAGGAAGCCAATAAACGGGCGCAGGAAAATATAGAAGCCATTGCCGAAGCCCAGAAAACAGCCACCGAAGCCTTAGCCGCAGGCTGGGAAGCCGCAGACCATGAGTACGCTATCGGAGCGATATCTTCGGAGGAGGAGCTCCTTGCCGCCAAGAAAGCCCTTTGGGCAGAATACGGCAATGCTAACAACAAGGAGCATTGGAAGTATCAGGAGGATATCATATCCACCGAGAACTCTATCGCCGAGGAACGCAGAAGAGCAGCGGAGCAGGCTGCAAAAGAACTGAACAAGACCGTCACCGAAGCGGAAGAGGAAAACGCCCGGGACGTTGAGGATATCTTACAAGAGAAATGGCAGAACATTTCCCACCTTGAAAATCTTGGTGTGCTGACCTCGGAGGAAGCCTATCAGAAGAGGAAGGCGCTCATCGGCGAGTACTGTCCCGAATATTCGGACGAATGGTACGATTATTACAAGACGGTATATGACTACGAGCAGGAATTTGCCGAGATGCAGCTGGAGGACCGAAAAGCCGCTTTAAATGAGGAATTAAGCGCCGTTAAAGCCAATATTAACAGCATTATTTCCGAGTACAAATCGGCATACTCCGATATCGAGAGCAATATCTCATCGTATAAATCCAAGCTGCTCTCTGTTGCCGGAGATGTTTTCTCCGTTGAAGAGACCGAGAATCTCGACGGCACGAAAACCAGAACGCTTAAGGTAAATGACATCAAGGCACAAATTGACAAAATGAAGAAGTACCACGAGCTCATGATCGAAATGCGCGACAACGGAGCATCTGTATCCCTGCTGCAGGAATTCAGCAAGCTTGACCCCGATGACGGCATACAGATGGCGCAATATATGCTCTCTTCCGGTAACTTTGAGCAGGTAAATGAGCTGTACAAAGAGCGTGATGTGATCGCACAGCAGCTCGCCGAGGACTTCTATAGCCCAGAGCTGGAGGCTCTTAACAGCAGCACCACAGACAAGATACTGGACGAATATTCCGGACTGCCCGAGGAATTCCGGGAGATCGGCAGCGCTGCGGCTCTGAATCTCGTTCTCGGTCTTAACGAGGGTATTTCCGATCTTTCGGATTATTTCACGTTAAATGCGGAAACATTCTTCGATACTTCCGGATCAGCTGTCGAAAATCTATCCACAGATGATATTGTCCTTAATAAGCACGTTGAATCCGGGGACATGCTTGAGCGGGGCAGAAATGACGGCGAATTGTACGCCGAAGGCTTTGAACAGGGCATGCAGGGCATATCCGCAGAGGTGGATATCAGCAGCCGACAGGCATCTACGGCTGCGGCACTCAACGAAAATGTGTTAGCATCGATCGCGCAGAAGCTTATCGACAAAATGAGCAATATCACTATCAAAAATGTACTTACGGCACAGCTGGAGTGCGACGGCAAGAGCCTTGCGCAGATAGTAAATGCCGAGAGCGAAACCAAAAGAAGGGTGAGTGATGCATATGGTTGATCTTATCATAGGCGATATTGATGTGTCGAAATACGTCAACGAAAACTACAAGGTGACCCGAAACACGCAGAACAAAAAGACGTTTAAAAACCATGACGGGTCAACTGTTAACGTATCATCTGAACGGACGACTACGATCTCCGCCCAGCTGGAGGACGTCCCCGATGATATCGCCAAAAGCATATCCGTCCTGACTAAGAGCAATGTTAAACTGACTTATACCGCTCCCGAAATGCTGACCGGAGAATTCGAGTGCACGAACTACAATGCCCAGGTAGATAATAACGACTTTGAAGCCGATAACTGCGTTGATACATGGTATATTGATCTGACATTTTCGTCGCTGTCGGAAAAATCAGACAGCGACGGTCTTTAGCTGGCGCCTATACATCAACGGCAATGAAGTGCCCTATTTCGGCGATATGCGCATGACCTGTTCCTGCGACGGAATGGGAACAGAAGGCGTAGTTTCTGCTATGTTTACATTTTCCATGCCTATCACGGAAACCGCGGACCCCTCGTCTGCTGTTCCCGGCGGCGCGGAGGTAATTCTTCAGCGAATGGATAATGAAAATATCGCAGAATCGCGAGTTTTTTACGTATCAACAAAATCTTCCGATGATATCAAGCTCACAGTAAAATGCTACGACCGCATGACCTATACGGAATGCGATTTTCCCTGCACCGATGATGATTTTGCTGATTCTGACGTACTTCCGGTCGGCACTGTGCTTAGCAGGATAACGCAGGAATGTGGACTTGGTGCAATACTGTTTGATTCCGTCACATTATCCGCATTGAATTTCGATATGCC
>JBJFHQ010000047.1:2767-4234 GCA_051893755.1 Oscillospiraceae bacterium | reverse complement strand
TTTATAAGCATTTTCTGTATTCGGTAGGAGTTTTCCCCACGCGGCACTTGAACTGCCGCATAAAGGTATATTCGTTAGTATAGCCGCATTTCTCCGCTATTTCCGAAACAGTAAGATTTGTAGAAGAAAGCAGCCGTTTTGCACGTTCTGTCCTGCCGCTGATAACGTCGTGCATGACGCTCACTCCGAACATCTTCTTATACAGATGCTGAAAGCCCGAGCGGCTCATGTTCATCTGCTCTGCCATTTCATCAACGGACATAATGCAGTCAGGCTGTGTAAAGATAACGGTGCGCAGCTGTGTCATCCGATGATTTTTCTCCATGAGCAAACGGGACGAAACGGAGCTCCCCGACTCTATCAGCCTGCTGAGCCGCAGGAGAAATATCTCCATGTAATGCTCTTCTATCTCGCTGCTGAATTTTTCGGCGGAATAATGCTCATAGGCAAGGATATGTATTATCTGAGAAAGTCCCTCGGTATCGCCAAGAAAAACAGGCGTGTTAAGCGGGATTCCAAGCTCTGCGAAGCGCTGCTCGTCAAGCTCTTCGCTGCCGAAATAAATCCAGTCATCGGTATATACGTCCTCTGCGGCGCAGTATCTGCAGGGCATATCGGGCGTAAAAACGATAAATGAATTGGCTTTTACATCATAGTCAGCTTCGCCCACCGTAAATCTGGCAGGAGTTTTTATTATCAGCATCAGATAACAGCCCGGACCGTTTGGCCTGTCCATTACAAAATCTGCTCCATGGGAATAGTTATAACCGATAGTACCGGGAAGCATAGCATCACTCCGTTAATTTTCGTTATAACCAGTATATCACATAAAGCAGAAAAATGCAATCATTTCATAAAAACAAAGCGGATAAGCTCAAAAAGCGTTCTGTCCTTGAAGTACTCCCCTGTCCAGCCATTGTAGTCCGTTGATATTTTCAGATAGACCGCATGCCTGCCCGTAACTGCCTTTACGACAGCCTTGACGATCCCGCTGTCATGTCCCACATCGCATACGCCTATCTCTTCATCGTCTGCGAAGATGTGAATGTGACAATCCGCACCCATTCCGCGGACCTCAGCAGCAAATTCCATAGTCCTGCTTGAAAAGTCGCTGCCGAAATCGTAGTATTTGTAGCCGATAATATCGCTGCTGTGAATATTAGCCACGAAGCGTTCAAATACGTTTCTCTCGGTGATAAAAGCGCTGCCCTTAAGGACGCAGGCAATATCCGCAGGAGTGACTTCATAGGGATCGAGACTTTCCTCAAAGCCGAGGGAGGTCATTTCAACAGGCGGGATAGTGCCGTCGGGCAGAATCTCAATTTTCTCCACGCAGCCCCGTCTGGACATGATCGTCCCGTTAGTCATGCGATGATAGAAAACATACCACTGTCCGTTAATGCAGGCAACAGAGCCGTGATTGTTTCCTCCGGGATAATCCACGCCGTTGTCAACGATATATCCGCG
>JBJFHQ010000047.1:0-2667 GCA_051893755.1 Oscillospiraceae bacterium | reverse complement strand
AGCCGTGATTGTTTCCTCCGGGATAATCCACGCCGTTGTCAACGATATATCCGCGGTAAGTAAACGGTCCCGTGGGACTGTCCGAGGTAGCATAAGCAAGTCTGCTGCCCCGCTTCGGGGAATATATCATGTAATACAGCCCGTTTATCTTACGTGGAGAGCATGCCTCATAGAAAAGGCTCTCATTTTCGGTAAATCTGCCTGTATCGGTGGGAACACATGGAATAAAATGCTCAATGCAGGTATTGTCGAGGACCTCGTACATATTATCGCTGTTTATCTCAGCAAGAAATGAGCGTTCAAAGCCGCAGTAGATGTAGGTCCTGCCGTCGTCGTCCACCAGCACTCCGGGGTCGATGAACCAGCCATTGCAGCATATCTCATCGGAAATGGTGTACTTGTACTGCGAAACAAGCTTGAATGGTCCTTCAGGTCTGTCGCTGACAGCAACGCAGCCCTTTCCGTTCACAATATATGCATAGAGGTAGTATTTCCCGTCCTTACCCTGCACCACATCGGGAGCAAACAGAAAGGTATCGTCGTTATTCCAGTCGATGTCGGAAGAATGGTCACGGTCGGTGCGTGTATGGAAGATATCCCCATGACACACCCATTTATTTGGTTCGGACAGCGGAGCACTCCAGCATTTCAGCACATAATCACAGAATCGGTCAGAGCCCGAAACATCATGTGAGCCGTAAACATATATCCTGTCGCCGAAAACTCTGGGCTCGCCGTCGGGAATGTATTCCCAGCTTGGAAGATATGGATTCATAATAGATCACCCTTTTCACTCATTGTTATTTTTAACAGCCATAAGTCCGTCCAGCAGCTCCGGGTCGATAAATTTCGCCTCGCTGCGGTTGTAGAAGGTATCGGTGATATCCCACAGCACAGGACACATGCCTCGGGAATAAGCCGCCTCGCATACGCTTGTCAGGTATTTTCTGATAGATTCCTGTTCCTTGTTTTTCACAGGACAGCCGTACTCGCCCACGATAACGGGGATACCCTTGTCGATAAAATGTTCCTTCATCATGTCCATGTTGTGTTCAAGCTCTTCGATATCCTCGTTGGTGCCCCATTCGCTGCGGCACTTGCCCCAGCTTGCGTCCTTTTCGAGGATAGCAAAGGTAGAGGGAGTGTAGTAGTGAACAGACACAGCGCATCTTCCCGCAGGATCCTCGGGCATTTTGTAAAGCTCATCGCAGGTAAGAGCGATATCGGTAGCATAGCCTGCGATAAGCAGATGACGCTCCGCATTGTTTCCGCCCGAGCTTCTTACGATGTCAACGAATTTCTGATTTATCTCATTCAGCAGACCATACGCTTCCGCTTTTCCGTCCGTACCGCCGGAGTAGTGGTTCCAGAGGTCGTCCCAGCAGCCCTCCTCGTTGAGTGACTCAAACATGAGCTTGTCGTTATACTCTCCGAAGGCGTCGCAAAGCTGAGTCCAAATCCTCTCATATTTCTTCATGCACTCGTCCTTTTTGCTGCCCGAGAAGCCTTCCCACCAGCCGCCGTCCCAGTGGATATTGACGATAACATACATACCGCTGTCAAGCGCCCAGTCAGCCACCTGACGGACGCGTTCAATATAGCTTGAGTTTATTGTGTAATCGTCGGACATCATATTGGACCATGCCACAGGAATACGAAGAACACCAAAGCCGGAATCCGCATAGCCCTGAATAATTTCCTGAGTGATAACGGGGCTTCCCCAGCCTGTTTCATAGTTGGTAACGCTGGTATTGGATATCCAGCCGCCGCAGCTTTCGAAGGTATTTCCGAGATTGATGCCCAGCCCCATTTCTCGGACCAGCTCCATGGTGGAGATATCCCGCATTTCGCTTTTGGGACTTCCGCAGCCCGCAAACAATGTTATCACCATAGAGACAACAACAGATACTGCAATAAATCGCATTGACTTTTTAAGCTTTGTCATAACTGATGCTCCTTATTTGATATTTTACTATATTATAAAGCATGCAGCACCTTTTTTCAATATCCTCATGGGTCTGATTTACTGACCTTTTGTGCAGATGAATAATAAAAAGCCGTCCGAAAAGCAGCTCGTAAAAAGCTGCACAGCGGACGGCTCATATTATATCGGTTATATTTTCGCAGCGATAAGATCGCCCATTTCGGAGCAGGAGACCAGCTTCTTGCCCTCGGACATGATATCGCAGGTGCGAATGCCCTCGTCGAGAACGGCATTGACTGCATTTTCAACAGCATCTGCCTCTTCGGACATGTCAAAGGAGAAGCGGAGCATCATAGCTGCCGAAAGAATGGTAGCTATCGGATTAGCCTTGTTCTGTCCCGCGATGTCGGGAGCGGAGCCGCCGCTGGGCTCGTAGAGACCGAACTTTGTCTCGTTCATGCTGGCGGAAGCGAGCATGCCGATAGAGCCTGTTATCATGGAAGCCTCGTCGGAGAGGATATCGCCGAACATGTTCTCGGTGACCATAACATCGAACTGTGCAGGGTCCTTAACAAGCTGCATAGCGCTGTTGTCAACCAGCATGTGCTCCAGTGTGACCTCGGGATAATCCTTAGCTACTTCCTCGACCACCTTTCTCCACAGACGGGAGGAATCAAGAACATTTGCCTTGTCAACTGAAGTGACCTTCTTTCTGCGCTTCATGGCAACATCGAAAGCCTTTA
>JBJFHQ010000046.1:0-4234 GCA_051893755.1 Oscillospiraceae bacterium | reverse complement strand
AATCCAAATTAATCCAAGTAAATCCGTTTAAAAATTCATATTTTGACAATTGTGAAATGTTCCTTAATATATTGTAAACTTTTAACGATGAAAATAAAAAAGCACACTTAATTCAAATTCGAATCAAGTGTGCTATCTTTGGTAATTATCTTTTTTCTTTGTGTAATCAGGCTCAATTGAATTACCTTTATTCCGCTGCTGTTCAAGGTACTTTTGATGAGCGATCTGTTTAATCTCTGAAAGGCTCTGCTGTTTTGGCTTGTTTTCGTATGGAATTCTGAAATGCTTGTATTCCTTAAGCTTATCAGAGTTGAGAAGAAGCGGAATGTCGTGTATGTATCGTTCTTCCGCTTTCGGCGCAGCATCGGGAGACTTAATGCTTTCTTTTTCGACTTTTTTCGGCAGTGCTTTAACAATAGAAGCCGTAACCTCACGGAATTTGTTCCATAGCTCTTTGAACGACGGGAGCCTTGGCGCAGCGGGGGAGAGAACGGCTGCTCCGCCTTGTATATCAATGTTCATCGGTATGTTCTTTTCCTCGTTCACAGTCATTCTCATTGCTTTCGGCGAGGATATTTCGGAAGCTGCCTGCTGCGCGGCAAGCTCGTCCTTTTCTTTCTGATATGAGGGGTGCGTATATAGGATTTGTGATTCTTTTGTTTTTTTGTTGATTTTAGTTTCTTCGAGGATTGTATAGGGTCGTCCCTGTCCTCTCGTTAAGTCAACACAATCTGGAAATGCTGAAATTACATATAATTTTATAGGTTTATTTTTATCAGGATTTTTCAAATATTCTTGAATTAAAAAAATATAAATATTTTCACCTGCTATTTTTTTATCTGGTATTTTTAAAACATAATCAGCGTTTATTCGTACATTTCGTTTTTTCCCACTTGGTAATTGGGCATTACAACGAAAACTATTCCATTTATACAGTTTTCCGTTATATGCATTATCCATTATGTCATTTATATCAGTTAATTTGACTATTCGATCTTTTAGCGAATATGACTGTTTACTTTGAGAATTATATGTACCATAAAGTGGAGCATTAAGCTTAGTGATGTCTACATCTTTCAAGTTTGAATAAGTGAAATTTCCACGAAGCATTTGTTCGTACAAAGCTTTTTTTAGTACCGTATTGTGTTCCGTCATTCTTTGTATTATGGGAATATGGTCAAACCCGACTATATGTGTAAATTCATCTGTATTAATGCTTGAAATTATATAGTATTTTTTATTGTTCTTACCAACAATAAATTCATAGGAATGATTGGATACTACATCAAAAGCTTGTGCTAAATCTTTAAATAGAGATTCGTTCATATGTTTCTCCTAAAGTGTATCAAAAAAGCCCTGTATATAACAAGGCTTTTTAGTCATATTTTTTTTTCGGCATTATGCCTAGTAGGTATCCGGCTATTATGCAACCTCGTTTAAGCTCCATCTTACATCTGCCTACTCAAAGGTAAGACTTCATCACTTCACACTCCGCTACGACTGTTAAGTTTCGTCGGGGTGATCGGCAGCTCATGCCGCCTGCTCAACAGATCTCTCTGCTGCTATTATTATAATAGCACACTTTTTGAGATTTGTCAATAGTTTTTGAAAAAAATCAAGCAAGATCCTTTTCTACAACAGCTTCATATCCGTAATCCACAAACGCGTTATATACGGTATTGAAGTCAGCACCGATATAATTGGAGAACCATGATACGCCGAACCATTCATAGCTTATGTTTTCATCATCGTATATCAGATTCCCGTCCTTGTCCTTGATGATGTCCTTAAGATATACACAGCAGTATATATCATCGCTTGAACATTTCTCCTGCTCCTTTACGGATTCAAGGTCATAGTTGAATTTATAGAATGTGACATAGATGTTCGTAGTGGCTGATATTGATTCTGTATTGTACAGAAGATAAGTCCTGTACGGAGTGATAGTCGCATCGAGGATCTTGTACTTGGCAGTTCCGCCGCCCGAGAAAAAACCTCTGCCCTGTGTTTCGGCTCCTATGCCGTAGCTTTCCGATGTATCCTGAAGATTATGCACATAATCGAGCATTTTTTCGTCAAGGTCGGACAGATCGGCTTCCTCACGAAGATACTCGTCCATTCCCGAAACAACAAATTCCTTTGTATCCTCGGAAACAACGAAGTAATTGTAATTAAACAGAGTATTTTCGTTGTAGCTTGCCTTGACGGTGACAACATCGCCGTTGGAAAGTCCCGACGAATCATCAAGATAATACTTTACGCAGCTCTGGATGATCTCATCACTTCCCGTATATTCAACGGAAGCCTTGATATTTGGACCTGTGCCCTCGAATGTCACATTCACATCGGAGAACAGATCCACATTGACAGGCTCTTCAAGACCCTCAACGGTGTATGTAAATTCTGTATTTGTGAATTTGATCTTCCTTGCAGCCAGTGATTCCTCGTCAAGACTTATTTTAACATTGACCTTATCGCCGTTTGAAAGGTTCTCTGTGTTATCCGCATCCCATTCCATTGAATAAAGCAGTACATTCAGACCAAGCTCTTCCATGTCGGTAGCATCCTTCGGCAGGCACTCGTCCATTATCTGTCCGTAATACTCATCGTTCTGGGACATATGAAACGTTCCATAGCCGTTGCAGCCCGAAACATAGGGCTCATAGCATTCCTTTGCGGAATAGGTCTTCTCGCCGCACGCCGTAAGCACCGCAGCGCTCATAACAGCGGCAATTCCAAGGGATAGCATTTTCATTCTGTTCATATTATTTTCCTCCATAAGAATTTATTTGTAAAATATTGACAACCAAATTATACCACTTATATGCTTGGCTGTCAACATTTTTTTACAATTTATTTTGTGCTTCGTCATTATTCTCAAAATACATTTCCAGAGCCTTTGCAATTACGCTGTTTACATAATCGTCGCTTTCATCATCGGAGAAGTATTTTGTACGAACGTCGGGGTCAAGCTTTACGGGCTTTTTCTTTTTGGGCATATCCTCGCATTTCTGCATGGTATCGAGTATCAATTCGGCTGCCCTTTTTCCGCCGTCAAAGCTTTTGAAAAGCTCTCGGAGCTGCTCGGCAAGTCTGACGTCGATTTTCACGCCATTGCGCCATACGTTGTTGATCATAATATTTTCATTATATCGTTCAAATATTATTTCAAGAGCGGAAGCAGGAATATATGACAGTTCCACAGCGGCTCTGATCGACAGATTGCCCGTATCAGCAGATTCTGTATACTTTTCACAGGCTTCAAGCAGCTTATGTACTCGTATGAGACGTGCGATAGTGTTCTTGCTGAGATTGTATTCCTCTCCGACAGCGGCAAGCTTGCTTTGCTTGCTGCCGCCTTCGCCCTCCAGTGCCAGAAGCTCGTCTGAAATTGCCTTTTGCTTTTTTTCATCGAACATTTTTGAATGCCGAAGAGCAACAACAGCTGCCTGTTCCGAAATGCGAAGCTCCTTAAACCCACGCTGCAGAACGTTTGTTTCGATAAGATACATTTCCGCTTCTTCATCACTTAAATTTTCTTTTACAACGGCAGGAACAGTAGTAAGCCCTGCAAGCTTAGCCGCATTGGTGCGGTTATGTCCTGCGAGGATCTCGTACTTTCCGTCGGGAAGTGTACGGGTGATTATCGGCGTAAGAATACCGTTTGTCTTAACGCTGTTCACCATATCATCAAGGCGCTCTCCCGAGTACAGTACAAAAGGATGATCATGATAGGGGACAAGCATATCAATCGGGATATCCTTGACGGTCAATGCTCCGTTTTCGCTTGTCGGAGCGTTTATCATGCTTCCAATGTCGAATTTCATTTTAGTTACCTCCTTTTTTATTTCCGGAATGCCATGCTTAGCTCTGGCATTCTCTTTGGCAATCTCTATGCGCTGCCTAATGATCTCTTTTTCTTTATCTTTGGTCATATCTTTGCGGATTCCTCTTCCATATCCATAATCGTCGAAAAATCTTCTCATAACATCGCGCCGTGCTTCTGTACCTGTTTTATTATTCTGAAAGTACAGATGAAATGTACACAGACCATAACAGTCAGAGGATCTGTAACACTGTCCGAAGTCGGCGGCTCTCCACTCTTCGGGAATGGCGTGGTCATGCTTTTCTGCTCCTTCAAGGCTGTTGACGTAATTCAGCACCCTTTTTACAAAGACAAGATCTAAAGAATAAACATAACAAGCAGAGAAATCCCCTCCGTCGGTACCGATAT
>JBJFHQ010000045.1:0-4262 GCA_051893755.1 Oscillospiraceae bacterium | reverse complement strand
TCCTTTTCACGGGGCTTGGGGTAGTTGTACTCGGTAAAGGAAGCAGCCTGCTTCATACCTGCGATAACTGTATCGAAGGTATAGCCGGTCTTGTCGGGTATCTGCGCCGCAACGACCGGTTCAGTTTTGGAAACGAGAGCCTCCATATTGTAGGTGTAAACGCTGTCCACCATGTAGGTCTGATAGCGGGTGCCTCTGTTGGCGATGGTCATAGCCTGCGCCGCCATCTGCAGGGGAGTTACCGCAGTCTCGGACTGTCCGATAGCGGTCTGTACGATATTTCCCGCCTGCCAGTCCATGCCCAGCATATCATAGGTCTCGGGGCAGGCGATATATCCCTTTTTGATGCCTCTGCCCGTTTCAAGACCCGCCTCGCCGCCGAAGCCGAACATCTCTGCGTATCTGCGGAGAGTATCTATCCCCATTATTCTTCCCGTCTCGTAGAAGAAGATGTTGCAGGATTCCTTAAGTGCCGTAACCACGTTGATAGAGCCATGCCAGCCTGTGCACTTGGGCTTGTAGTCCTCCCAGTAGTCATATACGCTGCTGCAGCGGATAGTGGTATTTGTGTTGATTATCCCCTCATTCAGCGCAGCTGTGGCGGTAATGGTCTTGAAGGTGGAGCCTGGACGGTACAGTCCGTTCACTGCGCGGTTTGTAAGCGGAGAATTGGGCTGCGAGGCTACCTCGGAGTAGCTGTTGATATAGTCGTTGAGATTGTATGTGGGCGCAGTGGCAGCAGCCAGCAGCGCTCCCGTCTTTGCGTTCAGAACAACGATAGCTCCCGCATCGGCATTTGTTCCCGCCGCATCGGGGAGAGTCTGGTTCTGGAGCCATGATATGTGATTTTCAAGGATAGTCTGGACGTCCCGCTGATAGTCGCTGTCAACGGTGAGCTTGACCGTATTTCCCGGGACAGCCTCCTCGGAGACCATATCCGAAACGGCGAGACCGTCCTGCATTTCGATAGTACGTGTGCCCTTCTGACCACGGAGGGTGCTTTCCATAGCAAGCTCGATTCCGCTTTTTCCCACGCTGTCGTCCATAGCATAGCCCCTTGACTTGAGCTCGGCGTATTCCTCGGCGTCGATAGCGCCCACAGTTCCGATAAGGTGGGGAACAACATCGCCATCGCCGTAGGTGCGCACTGCAGCCTCGATGATATCAATGCCGTCAAGCTCAAAGGAGGCCTCCTTTATCTTGATGACGGTATTCATGGAGACATCCTCGGAGAAGGTGTAGGTGTTCGCCACGGAGAAATTCCGCTTGTCCATGGTATATCTCACGCCTGCGATAAGGCGCTTTTCTTCGTTTGAATACTCGTCGGAAATGCCGTAGTTATCGCACATTGCGGCTATGCACTGGTCGGGAGTGGCGTATATCTGTACGCCGATGTGCCTGCGCATTTCCGTGACCTTGTTTTCGTTGGTATTGTCGATAGTGAAGGGAACGGTTTTCGATACAGGCAGGATATCCGCCCAGTCGGAGCCCTCCTCGCTGAGTATCTCGGCGGTGCGGAGGATTATGCGGTTTATTTCCGGATCATCGGAGGGAAAGAAAGCCTTGTCCACGATAACGTTGAAGCAGGACTTGTTGCTTACAAGCGCATTTCCCGAAGCGTCAACGATCTCGCCTCGGGGCGCGTCGATGACCTGAGTTTCAACGGTGGTGGTCCGTGATTTCTGAAGATAGCTGTCGCCCTCGACTATCTGGATCTTCATCAGGCGGTACACACCTGCGCAGGCGGCAGCAATTGTAAGAATGACGAAAAAATATGCCCGAAGCTTTTCTAAAATACCTTTCATGGGAGTCCTTTCGGTCAAAGGAGATCTTTAAGCTCGTTCAGGGAGCGTATCGTATACGGATAGTTTTCCTCGGAGGTACCGTATCTGTCGTAAAGAACGGCGCTCATTCCTGCGGAAAGTGCGCCCTTGATATCATTTTCAAAATGGTCGCCCACATAGACGCACTCGTTTTCCGAAGCGCCTATTTTATGGCAGGTCATGCGGAATATTTCAGGGTCGGGCTTCATAGTTCCGGTGTCCTCGGAGATGACCACCGCCGCAAAATATTTCCGAAGCCCCGTTCTGTCCAGCTTGATATTCTGTGTGAGAGAATATCCGTTTGTCAGCAGCGCGAGGGCATACTTATCCTGTAAATAAATGAGTATATCCTCTGCAAAGGGCTCACAGTGTGTGAATATTTCTGCATTTTCGTTCCATTTTGCGGACATTTCATCGGGGGTGCCCGTCAGCGGAAATTCCTCATATATAGTTTTGTAGACATTTTTCTTGTCAGCGTAGCCGTTGTTGTCAAGCTCGATAAGCCGCGAGCAGAAGCTGTCAAGGAGAGAAATATCCCTTAAAAAAAGGCTTCCGCAGGCTTCGGCGTGTTTACTGTAGGAGTATTTTCTGTCGGCAAGAGTATTGTCCAGATCGAATATCACAGCTTTTATATTATCCATAGACGTATAGCTATCAGCTTATTTACAGACTTTTGCAGGTCTTGTTGTAGATTATCAGCGCGATTATGACGCAGATTATCTGTGCGGCGTTGACGTTCAGCTCGAAGCCGAAGCTGAGCTTGAACACGATAAGATCAAGCACCAGCGGCGAGCCTGTGCCCAGACCCACCGACATGGTGTAGGCGAGCCAGCTTAAAAACGACACGCCTGCGCACAGCTTTCCCAGCACTGTTCCGAGGACTATCCCCGCCAGCAGAAAAAACAGGAAAGCTATGGTTTTATTTATTCCCTTCATTATTAAAATCCATTCCTCAATCTGCTCATGGCCTTGTCTCTGTCGGAGAGGGTGTCGTCCTCCGCTTCAAGAGAGCCGCCGTATTTGACCAGTATTTTTTCTATTTCGCCGCGGCTGCGCATGAAGCAGTCAACGACTCTTGGGTCAAAGGACCTTCCCGATTCCTCCATGAGTATCTGATAAGCCTTTGACGCCGAGTAAGCCTTCTTGTACGAACGGGCAGAGGTCAGCGCATCGAAGAAGTCTGCCACTGCCATTATCCTTGCGCTTATGGGGATCTCCTCGCCCTTTGTGCCATAGGGGTAGCCTGTGCCGTTCCACTTTTCGTGGTGATAAACAGCCACCTCCTTGGCGATGCCGTAGAAGCTGTCGCCCTCTATCTCCTTAAGGGTATCCTCGATGATACGTCCGCCCTCCACGGTATGAGACTTCATTATCTCAAATTCCTCGGGGCTGAGCTTTCCGGGCTTTTTAAGGATGCTGTCGGGTATCTTTATCTTGCCGATATCATGAAGAGGCGCCGCCATACGAAGCTGTTCAAGATAAGCAGCCGTAATGACTCTTGGGTACATTCCGCGGCTCTTCATTTCGCGGGCGAGTACCTCAACATATTCGCTTGTTCTGCGGACATGCTCGCCTGTGATGCTGTCGCGGCTCTCGACGAGGGTCGCGAAGCTGAATATGGTCTGCTCCTGCATCTTCAGGATGCGGGCAGTCTTTTCCTTGACATCACGTTCAAGGTTGCGCTGATAGTTGTTGATAAGCTCTAAGTTGCGCTGCTGCTCGGTAACATCGGTAGCGCGGATAACGTAGCCGTTGATGTGATTTTTATCCTTGGTGTCGGTGATCTTTGTTATAGAGGGGCGGTATACTCTGGAGCCCACCTCGATATCCTTGGCCGCCTTTTCGTAAAGTATCCTGTTGATATCGGGGGAAGCGTCGTCGATGCGCATATCGGGCTTTGAATAGCCCAGCTCGGGGAATATCTGCTTAGCCACCTCATTGTAGCCTTTGAGCCGCTGATGGCGGTCGATAACGATAATGCCGTCCTCCAGCGAATCAAAGACGTACTGTCTTGCGGTGTCCTGAACGTCGTATATCTTGGAGCCGTAGATAAGCAGGAATATGATTATCTCCGAAAGGAGGAAGCCCACGGGAGTATAGTCCATATCGGTATATCCGTTGGCGTAGAGCAGCGAAGCTGCAGTGGGGATAAGCACAGCAAAGGTAAAGCCGCCTACGGGGACTATCCTGTCTCTGTCGTGGATAACGCTTATAACGGCGGTGATCAGCATTATCACGCTGTAGAATACCTGCATAGACAGATAAAGCTGGTGGAAGGGTCCGCTGACAGTTATGAGAACACTGAATCCGTCGAATCGGCGCAGTGCCTCGGAAGCGAAGAAAAGCCCGTTCTGACCTATGGTGAATGCCACGATGTTGATGATGCAGTTCACTACGCACAGCAGGGGATACAGCACCTTAGGCGGCGTAACACGGCAG
>JBJFHQ010000044.1:0-4268 GCA_051893755.1 Oscillospiraceae bacterium | reverse complement strand
TTCTTCGCAGAACATCTTAGCTTTGTCAAGATACTTCTTTTCCAATGTGTAGTTGTAAAGCTCGATCAGTGCGGCGATATAAAAAGCATAGTCGTCCAAAAAGCCTTTTTCGGAGCGCCTGCCGTCACGATAGCTTGTATAAAGCTGCATATCGCTGCAAAGCTTATTTTCGATAAACTGCTGAGCATTTTGTGCCGCCTGCAAATACATTTCATCATGAGAAGCCCTGTAAAGCACAGACAAAGCCGCTGTCATAAGAGCATTCCATGATAAAAGAATTTTGTCATCAAGATGAAGCGGCGTGCGGTTTTTGCGATATTTGTACAGTTTCTGCAATTCGCTTGTATGATCGGAGGTCATGTCGCCGCTTTTGAGAAGATTTGGGATGTTAAATCCCTCAAAATTGCCGTTGGGAGTAATGTCAAACGTCTGCGCAAAACGTCTGCCATCTTCATCTCCGAGAACGTGGAGGATCTCATCATAAGAAAAGGTATAATATTTCCCCTCGATGCCGTCACTGTCCGCGTCCTGTGCGCTGTAGAATCCGCCTTCACGGGAGGTCATTTCACGGAGTATATATCCCGCTGTTTTTTCCGCGGTATCAAGATAGATTGCTTTTTTGGTCAGAATGTACGCTGCAGAGTAGGCTATGATAAGCAAAGCATTATCATACAGCATTTTTTCAAAATGAGGAGCAAGATAATATTTATCTGTGGAATACCTTGAAAAGCCGTGACCGATATGATCGAAGATACCGCCCCTGCGCATCTGCATCAGCGTTTTTTCTGCCATGAGAAGAGCATTTTTATTGTCATTCCGAAGTGAATACATCATAAGGAAAAGCAGATTATGGGGCGTGGGAAACTTTGGCGCCGAACCAAATCCGCCGTAAACGCTGTCAAAGCTTCTTTCAAAATACCTGACCGCATTGTCCGTCAGATTTTCGGACGATGTGCTAATATCATCCGTCTTTTCCGTTTTCAGAAGTGAAATAATATTTTCCGCCGATGTCAGAAGCATTGTCCGGTCCTTGTGCCACTTTTCCGCGATCGCAGACAGCAGGTCGGCAAAGCCGGGCATACCGTATCGTGAATTGACAGGGAAGTATGTCCCTGCAAAAAAGGGCTTTTTGTCCCAGGTCATAAAAATGCTCATGGGCCAGCCACCGCTTCCCGTAAACGCCTGACATACCGCCATATATACGCTGTCGATGTCGGGACGCTCCTCGCGGTCCACTTTAATTGATACAAAATACTTGTTCAGGATTTCCGCAGTTTCAACACTTTCGAAGCTTTCATGCGCCATAACATGACACCAGTGACAGGTGCTGTAGCCGATGCTGAGAAAAATAGGCTTGTCCTCGGCTTGCGCTTTATCAAAGGCTTCGCCGCACCACGGATACCAGTTCACGGGATTCTCCGCGTGCTGGAGCAGATATGGACTGGTTTCGTTTTTTAGTTTATTGCTCACATTTTCACCCTTATCATAATTTTTTTGCATATACTGCTTATATTGATATGTTGCCGAAGACAGAGCATTTTATTCAGACGGTTTCATTTGTACGAAATATCAAAACTAAAAAATGATTAGAACCTATCTTCACAAGCGTATGCGCACGTCTTTTCGGCAAATTTTGCCGCAGACTGCGTTAAAAATGCTTGCCGGGCGCCAGCCCGCCTGCGCATTTTTGCCTTGCCTTCGTCAAAATTATGCTCGAAAATCCGCACACATATCTTGTGAAGACAGGTTCTTAATTGAATGCGAATTTTCGTTCCAAAAAGCTTTCCTGTTCAACAGACACCTTTTCATCAGAGATCGCCTCAATAACATCATCAAACAGCTCATAGTCAGGATCTTCAGCTAATGCTTTGAGCTTCATTATGTATTTCTCGTCTTTTTTCAGTCCTTTGTTTTTGTGGAGTTCATACGAACAAATATCCATATTGAGCGGTTCAAGAGTTTTAATTATATTATTTTTCAAGCGCACGAACATTTTAAATCCACCGTAATCAATATCCCCCCAGAAGTACACAGGTATGTCTGTTTCCGCGCACAGTCTGCGAAAGAATTCTCCGCGCTGAGGACTATAAAATCCGCCATGAAATACTACCAGCTCGCGCTCGGTTTTTTCATTGATGCAGTATTCGGAATAGTTTGTTTTATTTTCAATAAAAATTATCTTGTCTGTTTCAAAAATGTCAATAGATTGAATGTCCGCTACGCATTCGCCTGACAGGCAGGCACCTTTTGTTATGGGCGAAAAATCAACAGTTCCGCTGATAAAGCAGATACGTACATTACCGCAGAATTCAAATATCTCAGGCATCATTATGATTCCCACCTGTGCCAGCACTTCGCGGTCACTTATCTCATCAATATCTGTCAGTTCAGGTTCGTGATTTTTGATCACGGGGCTCAGATACTGCTTTATTTCCCGTTCAAACTTCTTTGAATCACCATATATTTTAACGCTGAATGCCCGCATGGAGACTGACCGTCCCCCGAGCCCGTCAATGCCGATAAGAGCAGTAAGGAAATTATCCAAGAAGGGATGTTCCTTATTCCATACGCCAGAGAGCTTATTATTGCTGAGCATATATTCACGGCTTGATTCAAGATAATCGCATATCCAACCGACAGAAGTCCTGTCCAGCGCAGTATTCGTGATACTATTTCTTCCTGATATCTTTCATAATGCGAATGAAGCACATTGTTTACATTGAGCGTACTTATCAGCTGCTGGTTATAATACGTAATACTGTGATAAACCGATTTGAGACTTTCTACAAGTTTTTCAGTGCGCTCGGCACCATCGCAGAGAGCTGTTATCATTTCGTATGGGTCACGGGTTTCATCGGCATTTTTAAGCGAGGAATAGGTTGAATAAACATACGCAAAATTTTCGGACTCGGATATGTTTGCGATCTCATACAGGAGCCGGATTATCTTATAGCTGAATCCCGGCACAGTAACATATTCCTTAAAATCATTTTCGGTTTCGATCAATATCCAGCCTGCGCTTTTTAATCTGCGCACTAAAAAATGTGCTTTGCCTGAAACAGAGTATTCGCTTTCCAGCAGCTCTTCCTCCGAAAAATCTGTCGAAATGATATCATCATCAAGCCTTGCGCTTATCATTGACACCAATTCGTCCTTGGAAATTTTCAGATGTGACTTGAATGCTTCCAGTAATACAAATAATGTTTTCACATACAGACTTTTATTCTTTGATGCCAACACTGAAAATAGATTTTCGGGTATTACATCGTAAAGATTCAACTTGCTCATCTCCAGTACATGTGAGTTTTATTAAATTATATCACAAGAATTTCCAAATATCAACAATTTACGGATAAAAACAGAAGTATTTTTTACAGATCGAAATGCTCTTCCGCGATACTGTTAAGCTGTGCCGCAATTTCCGAAAAATCGCAGTTCAGGTCCAGCGTCCTAACGCTTATCTTATCATACTTCGGGGTCCCCAGAAGCCGCCCGACTGGAGAAGATTAAAATGCTCTTTGGTTGCCTCCATAAACATATCACAGAAACTGTCTGTGTCGGGTTTCCGGTTTTCCTGAAAATGCTTTACGGCTTTCCACTTATAATTTTCGTCTGTCCAGTGCTGTTCGTCAAAGCTTGCCTTGTAATCCGAAATGAGCTTGTCGATATTTTTCTTGTTGAGCATTGCTTTTACCTCCGTTTTTTGAATACTATAACAAAATTTTCTATTAATTTCAATATTTTACAAAAAAGCGGCTGTTAATTTTTACCTTTATATAATTATATCACAACAACTGTATCAAAGTCAGGACAATAGAATGTGCCGTAAATAAAAAATATCACAGGATTTTTAGTGATAATAAACAAAGAGAATTGACAAATGCCTGAAGCTGCCGAAGGGTGAGCTTGTCAGGGAGTAAGTGACCTTTCGCAGGATAAACACCGTGTTTATGGGTTTTTATGCCCGGAGATCCCCGTGATCAATGGGTGTAAGCTATATTGAGTTGTCAAAACAATGTAAAGAGAATATGATACCGAGCCATTATGCTTTAATGTACGGCAGCTCGTTTGTATTATAAAAAATTCTGAAAGTCTATTGACAAACTGTAACTCGGGCGATATAATTGTATACATAGAGATTATACAATTTATACTTGTGCAGCCGTCCGGAAGGCTTGCAGGTATTTAAGGAACCGTTTGATCAGCGTTTCCATGATCCCAAGGAGTGTACACTAAAATGAATATCAACATCAGTAATGCAAACGGTG
>JBJFHQ010000043.1:0-4286 GCA_051893755.1 Oscillospiraceae bacterium | reverse complement strand
ACCCTCGGCCTCTGCGTTGCGAACGCAGCGCTCTCCCAACTGAGCTACAAGCCCATATAAACTCATATCCCCGCAAAAATGCAGGGATATGAGTGCGTTTATGGTGCGGATGAAGGGACTTGAACCCACACGGTATTGCTACCACTAGAACCTGAATCTAGCGCGTCTGCCGATTCCGCCACATCCGCAAAGGTGTTAATAAATTCAACATGTATTATTATACACCTTTATTCCTGATTTGTCAAGAGTTATTCACTAAAAAATGTTTTTTTACAATTCATTCACAATTTACTCTGTCATCTCGATAAGCTCAGCCTCGGAGATGATATTCACTCCCAGTTCCTCCGCCTTGGTGAGCTTGCTTCCCGCGTCATCGCCAGCGACCACGTAATCAGTCCGCTTCGATACCGAACCGCTGACCTTTCCGCCGAATTTTTCGATAAGCTCCTTAGCCTCGCTGCGCTTCATATTCGGAAGAGTTCCCGTGAGAACAAAGGTCTTGCCTTCAAAGCGGCTGTCTGTGCCTTCCTCTCTGACATACTCCATTTTAACGCCCGCAGCCTTCAATTTCTCAATAAGATCAATAAAATGCTTGTCCTTGAACGCAGAGTACACGTTATCGCTCATAACATCACCGAATCCGTCTATCGCAGCAATATCCTCCGCAGACGCGTTCATTATCTCGTCAATGCTCCCAAACCTGTCGCAGAGCAGCTTTGCTCCCGCACTGCCCACGTTTCTGATGCCGATAGCATATATCACCCTGTCAAGGGGATTGTCCTTAGACCGTTCGATAGCCTCAATGAGATTTTCCGCCGACTTCTCACCCATGCGGTCAAGTGTGACAAGCCGTTCCTTTTTCAGTCCGTATATATCGGCGGCATTCTCAATGAATTTATTGTCCAGCAGCAGCTTTACCATTGCAGGGCCCATTCCGTCAATGTTCATGGCTCCCTTGGAAGCAAAATGAATGATATTTCTCATTTGCTGGGCAGGACATTCCACATTCGGACATCTGAGCGCAGCCTCGTCCTCATATCGCACAGCCTTCGCTCCGCATACGGGACAGTATTGTGGCAGCTGATAAGGCACCGAGCCTTCCCCGTGTGCAACGGAGGAAAGCACCTCGGGAATTATCTCCCCCGCCTTTCTGACCAATATCCTGTCTCCGACGCGGATATCCTTTTCGGTGATAAATTCCTGATTGTGGAGCACCGCACGGCTTACACTTGTTCCTGCCAGCATGATAGGGTCAAAGATCGCCACGGGAGTAATTGCGCCCGTTCTGCCTACGTTCACTTCTATCTCGCGGAGCACGGTCTCCTTTTCCTCCGGAGGATATTTATACGCAACAGCCCATTTCGGCACCTTTGTTGTAGCGCCTAAGATCTCTCTCTGGGCAAAATCGTTGACCTTGATAACGGCTCCGTCAATGTCAAAGGAATACTTATCCCGTGATTCGCCGATATGCGCGATATGGTCAAGGACGTCCTTGGAGTTATCCACAAGCTTGTAATCGGGAATGACCTTGAAGCCCTGTTCTGCCAGATATTTCAGCGAGCCCTCGTGAGTTGTAAGCTCTGCTCCTTCTATCTGCTGGATATTGAAGATGAATATGTCAAGCTTTCTCTTTGCGGTTATCTTGGAGCTTTTCTGCCTCAGAGAGCCTGCCGCCGCATTCCGGGGATTCTTGAAGGGAGTCTCGTCGTTTTCCTCCTGCCACACCACAAGCTCCTCGAAGCTTTTTTTCGGCATGTACACCTCTCCCCTGACCTCCAGAAAAGGTATCGGTTCTTTAAGCTTCATAGGTATGCTCTTAATGGTACGCAGATTTGCGGTAACGTCCTCGCCCACAAAGCCGTCGCCTCTCGTGGAGCCTCGGGTAAATTCTCCGTTCACATATTCAAGAGATACCGACAATCCGTCGATCTTCGGTTCAACCACGAACTCAGGCGAGTCGATATCTGCGCGGCATTTGTCCACGAACTCCGCCGCCTGCTCCGTGGAAAAAACATCACGCAGCGAACCCATCTGCACCGTATGTGTCACCTTTTCAAAGGAATTGTCCGCTTCCCCGCCGACACGCTGGGTAGGCGAATTTTTATCGAACATTTCAGGGTGCTTTGCCTCCAGTGCGATAAGTTCCTCCATGAGCATATCATACTCATAATCGGAAATAGTGGGGCTGTCCAGATTATAATAATTGTAGTTATGCTGTTCAAGCTCCCTGCGAAGCTGTACGATCCTCTCTGTTTCTTCCATGGCGTTTTCCTCCAATTATTGATCTTCCGCCGTTTTCTCCGACGGAGTGTTATTTTCCCATTCTCCCGTAACGGTATTTTTTCCCGTAAATATCTTTACTGCGCAGTGACAGTTTTTGATAGTGATATCTGTTTCATCGCCGCCGAACTCGCCGTCGAGAGTCCAAGGAACTATCTCTTCCGAATGAAACTCGAAGCTGCCCGATTTGAAATAGTAGAAATACGGCGCTGTAAGATCATGCCTGAGCAGCGCATTTATGGTCAGCTGCAGGTCCTTAAGGGTGCTTGGTCTGCGGACCAGCAATCCCTCGAAAATGCCGTCGTCCAGCCATACATCATCGCCTGTGATGCCCTTGAAGCCGCCTACCGACATGGAGTTTGCTATCATTCCAAAGATGAAGTCGTCCTCTATCTCCACATCATCATACTTTATTTTCATATGATAATACTTGCTGAGCTCCTGTGATATCTGCTGTGCTCTCAAAGCCTCGATGAAATATGCAAGCACGCCCAGAGAATTTTTCAGCTGCTGGTCGGTCTCATAGCTGACTGCGGTAAAAAGTCCGAAGGCAGCTACATAAGTAAAGTATTTGTCATTAAATGAACCCACGTCCACAGGGATAGGCATTACTGCATCCACCACGATGCGCGCCGCAGCAGGCATATCCTTCGGAATGCTGAGCGTAGAAGCAAAATCATTCATAGTTCCCGCAGGAATATATCCCAGCGGCTTTTTGCAGCCCGACTGCATTATTGCAGTTATGGACTCGTTGAGGGTACCATCTCCGCCGCTGCATACGAGAACGTCATAATCCTCCGCGTTCTCCATAAAATAGTTATATCCGTCAAGCTGTGCCTGCGTGGGGTGGACCGTAACATCATACCCACCCTTGGTAAATATATCCACGATATCCAGAAGATGCTGCTTTATCATTCCCTTACCGGAATGAGGATTGAATACAAATAATAATTTCCTCATAGTGCACCTCATTTAAGCTTAAGACTGATCTCACCCGAGGACACTCTCTTTTCCGTGCCGTCCTTTGTTTTAACGATAAGTCTGCACTCATCGTCGATGTCCATGACCCTTGCTTCCTCGGTGTTGTTTCCGTTCACAAGAAAAACATCACGTCCGATAACGATAGAGCGGCGCTTATACTCACCGATAAAGTCGGTCTTATCGGGGTGAAGATAAAAATCAAAAAATGTATTGATGATACCCGCCGCTATCCTGCTGCGGGCGTCGGAGACCTTCATGCCCTCTGTGAGCACAGGTCCTGCGATATCCTTTATCTCATCGGGGAAGCCGCTCTCGGGCTCGGTAACATTCACTCCAATGCCGAGAACAGCGTAATCAAGACCTCCGCCGTCAACTCCGAAGGAAGCCTCGGTCAGTATGCCGCATATCTTTTTGCCGTCGATGAACACATCGTTTACCCATTTTATTCCTGCAGTTCTGCCTGATATCTTCTCCACAGTCTGAGCCACAGCAACAGCTGCCGCAGTCGTTATGAGCAGTGAGCGCTCTGCAGGGATATTATCGGGACGAAGAAGTATGCTGAAATACACTCCCGACATACCGGAAATAAAGGGTCTGTCAAAGCGGCCTCTGCCAGCTGTCTGCTTTGCGGCAACGAGGATAGTGCCCTCAGGCGCGCCCTTTGCCGCCATTTCCTTCAGCACCGAATTTGTAGACGAGATGCGTCGGTACATACGAAGATTTGCCGCATATCTGGGCTCAAGATATTTCCGCAAAGTTTTTTCCGAAAGGATATCGGCATCCTCCGAAAGACAATACCCCCTGTTCGTCACAGCATTTATATCATAGCCCTCGGTCTTAAGTATATTCACCGCTTTCCAGACGGCATTTCTTGTAACTCCCAGCTCGGAAGCGATATCCGCCCCCGAAATAAATTTTCCCCTGTTATCCTCGAGGACCTCAGCGGTCCGTTCTCTTACAGTCATGGTAAAGTACCTCCGATGATATAGGATCATATTCTTATCAGGATTAATTATACCATATTT
>JBJFHQ010000042.1:0-4292 GCA_051893755.1 Oscillospiraceae bacterium | reverse complement strand
TTTTGAGCTTTAATATCTGTTCCTGAATATCCTTTAACATAATTATCCTCCGTTCGGGCAGAATTTGTCATAAGTACATTATACCTTAAAACATATAGATTTTCAAGGCATATTTATTAAGATTTATTTAAAGCAGTTTTTATCCTCGTCGTACCTGAAGCCGACAGCAGCAAGCTTTTTGAGGATATCCTCCTTGGAGAGCTCCATATCCTCGCAGAGGCTGTCAAGGGACGGGTACTTGTCCCGCAGCTGTGTGTTGAGATAGCTGAATAAGATAACAGGGTCGTTTGGTACTGACATGATAAGCATTCCTTTCTACCATTTTCTTTCCTTTATGCCCTCTCTTGGGAGTCTTACGGGAGGGTCCTTGTATTTCGGGGCGATACCCCGCTTTTTGTCGATGCTTGCGGCAATGGTGAGCATTCTGCGGCGATATTCCTCGCGGCGCTTTTCGGTGATCTTCTGTTTTTCGGCGCAGAGCAGTATCCGCCGAAGTATTCTTTCACCAAATGTATAATTGTCCTTGATTTTTACACTTTGTACAATTTGCCCGCCGTAGCTGTCGTTCCACCAGCGTTCAAACTCGATAGAGCCGTTTTCATTGACGGAATATTTCAGCCAGTCCTCGGGCAGACAGAAAAACCGAGCCTTTCCCTTAATGACAAGACTGCTTCCCGAGGTGCCCACGTCCTCCACATCGGAGAGCTTCATCACCCACATTTTCACGTATTCCTTTTTGCCGACCCGGGTGCGGACAGTTTTTTCATGCTGAGAAAAAACGATAGAGCCGCCCGTTATTTCGATGAAGGAATATTTTTTGTTTGCCCGTATGGAATTTGTGGAGATGACGGTGATGAACAGTGCCACAACAAAGCTGTAGGCAGTGACAAAGAATATCGCATATATCACCGCGCGGTAAAGCTCCACTGGTGCGTTCATCAGCCGCATTACGACGTTTACTATGATAAGCAGCGCAGCTGCTGCGGCGAACACGGGGATATTCAGTATGAGCTGGGTCCTGTCGAAGCGCAGTGCCAGCTTTTTTTCGTTTATATGAAATAATTTGTGCATGACATCCTCGCCGCTCCTGTAACTGACAATTGATATACTGCCCTCTGTTGCAAACAACAAAGTTGTTTGCAACGCCGCCAAAGGCGGCGGCAAAGTCAAAGACTTTGCGAGGGCAGTATGTACGACGGCTCTGGCGGCTTTGCCGCCGCTCGGCAATAAAATTGCCGAGCATTGCAAAATCGTAGATTTTGCAATAGAGCCTAGTATAATTATTCTGCGATACCATAATTATAACATTTTCTGCGGTATATGTACAGTCAATTTTTATTTTTTATATCCTTTTACCAAAAAAGAAAAATAAAAAATATGAAATTCTACAAATTTGAAAATACTATTGAAATATGCAAAATTTTTTAGTATAATAATAATAGTATTTTATTTTTCGGGCACAGTTCCTGTGCGGGGGGCGTTTTTTATGATAAACAAAGAGAAGATACGCAAGGCGGATATTTACGATGCAAACGGGGAGCATGTCCTTACGTCTTCGGCGATCACCTTTCCCAAGGATTTTTTTAAGATAAAGTCGCAGGAGCTCGTTGTCATAAAGGATAAAAATATGCCGAGACTTGATAAGGCACAGCCTATCACTGTTATTTTTGAATACATAAACGGCACTCGTATAAAATATGAGACGAAAATTGATATATGCACCGAAATGCAGATGAATTTCCACGTCGATATGGGCGAGATACTGGAGGACAGACGGAGCAGCTTTAAGGTCAAGACCGAATTTGACGGCATAAGCAAGTTCTTTGTCAGAAATGAAGAGCCTGTGATGTTTGACAGTCCGCTGCCCATTCATTTTGCGAATATAAATCTGGGCGGAGTGCTCTTTTCTGCGGATTTTGACTTTGAAAAGGGCGATAATGTAAACCTCGTTTTCATGGACGGAGGAATGGAGCTCATGGCAGAGATACTCCGCCGTCAGGTGGCTGATACCGGGGAGCTTGTGGGCTACGGCTGCAAGTTTCTGGACGTTACTCATGCTCAGGAGGAAACTCTTGCAAAGTTTATTTTCCAGTGTCAGGTCAATGAAAGAGTAAAGCGGAATAATCCGTGATCTGTCCGCGCACACAATTTGCCGAAAGGAAGCCTTTAGTACAATGACCGAGTGTATCACTATTGCAGTTACAAATCAGAAGGGCGGAGTGGGAAAAACATCGACCTGCGCCGCACTGACGGGAATATTTGCAGGCGTGGGAAAAAGAGTTCTCGCCATTGATCTTGACCCCCAGGGAAATCTGTCCTTTTCGCTGGGAGCGGAGGACTCCGGCAAGACCATTCACAACGTTATGAAGGGCGACTGCACCATTATTTCCGCTATAAAGCATACCCGCGTATGCGATGTTATTTCATCGAATATACTGCTGTCGGGAAGCGATATCGAGCTTACCGGCAAGGACAGGGAATATATTCTGAAAAATCTGCTGGCACCGCTGAAGAATATCTACGACGCTATCATCATAGATACGCCGCCTGCGCTGTCGGTGCTGACCATAAACGCCTATACCGCCGCAGACGACCTTATTATCCCCATGACTCCCGATATCCTGTCACTGCAGGGAATAGCCCAGCTTAAGGATACCATTCTCGGAGTGAAGAAGTATTACAATAAAAACCTCAATATAAGGGGGATACTGCTGACGAAATATAATCCGAAGTATCTGCTGTCCAAGGAGGCGGGGGAAATGGCGGAGATAGTTGCCGAGCAGCTCCATACCGAGGTGTTTGATATAAAGATACCCATGAATGTGGCGGTGGCGGAGGCTCCCGCTCATCAGATGACGATAACCGAGTACGATCCCAAAAGCAAGGCAGCAAAGGAATATACCCGCCTTGCAAGGTATCTGTATCCCGAGATAATGGAGCAGTGATAAATGTTGAACATAAAAAAGACCAATAAAACAGCTTCGGTGCTGCGGATGCTCACGGGGGAAAAGCCCGAAAATCCTATGCTGAACGAGGAGTTCAGAGAGGACGTGCTAAAGCCCATAGAGGAGCTGAAAAAGCGCAGCGGCACCGATGACAAGCCCGAACGCACAGGCAGAGAGACCGAGATAAATATCACCTCGGAGCTTATCTCGGAGTGGCTGCCCTCGGCGCTGGACCGCTTCAAATGCTGCAAGTGTTCCCAGTGCTATGCGGAAGCCTCGGTGGCTGCCTTTGAGAAGATAGAGCCTATCAAGGTGAAGGTCAAGGGTCCCGAGGACCTGGAAAAAGTCGAGCAGATAAAGGAGGATAACCGCCGCAGAGTGATGATGTCCCTTGTGTCGGTGGCTATGGCGAGGAAGAATCTGCCGGTGCATAATAAGTAGGAAAAATAAAAGCAGGAGCACCCAAAAATGCTCCTGCTTTTTGTATCTGTTAAGCCGTCTTGCTGTCAGCTGCGGCAATATCCGTGAAAATATATCCCGCGCCGAAAACCACCTTGATGTAACGGGGATTTTTCGGGTCAGCTTCTATCTTGCCTCTCAGCCTGCGGATATGCTCCACCACTGTTTTCTTAACGTCGTAGGAGCGGCAGTTCCATACCTGAGCATATATCTCATCTGCAGAGCAGACTGTTCCTCTGCGGCGCATGAGATACTCCATGATGCCGAACTCCAGCTTTGTGGTGCGGACCTCTCTGCCGTCCACGGTAACTGTTCTCGCAGCGGAGTCAAGGCGTATGCTGCCTGCAGAAAGGGTCTCGCTCTCCTCGACGATGCGCTCGTTTCTGATAGTGCTGCTTCTGCGGAGAATTGCCTTTACTCTTGCGGCAAATTCCATTTCGCCCACGTTCTCGGAGACCACCGAATCCGCTCCCTTGGAAAGTGCCATGATAGTATTGAACTCGTCCGACCTTTCGGATATGTACATGATAGGCACATCGGAGCAGCTGCGTATCTTCTCGATAAGCTCGAAGCCCGTGCGGCAGAGTATGACCATTCTTACCGAACCGGTATCCTGCGGGATATCGCCGCTTTCGCTCATTGTGATATCATATCCCTCGGGTGCGAGGATATCCATAAATCTCTTTGTGTGCTCGACGTTTGTTCCGAAAATAACGTTAATATTTGTATGAATTGCCATTCCGCATGCTCCTTTCGCAAGCTTAGACCTTCCGCATTTTTGGGCTTTGCAGATCGTCCGATTAATTGTTTTTATGCCCTTCTGCTATATAAACAATTCAGCGTGCCGATTTTTTTCACAAAATATAAAAGTTAATAAAAAGTTTAAAT
>JBJFHQ010000041.1:0-4316 GCA_051893755.1 Oscillospiraceae bacterium | reverse complement strand
TGACAATGGGAGGATACAGACAGTTCAGAACAAATTACAAGGGAGAAAAATTTTCCGATATACCGTTCAGAGATATGTGGGAGAATTTTTATCAAAGGGAAATAAAATCTCCCGTTATGCTGTACCGAATGTTTACAACACTTCTTTCCGAAGGAGATCATGACGAGTATTCAAGGGAATGTGTAAAGAGGCTGTCAAAAATAATAGGCGATCCTCTTGCGGCAGGCGGAGAATACTCATACAGGATAATTATGCTTGAGGTTTGCGATCATCTTCTGAAAAAGCATGGGGACGAAAAGGCACTTTCCGACATAGCCGCATATTTCGCTTATAAGCTCTGCACCGACCTTGACAGCTTTGTTATAAATGTAAAGGATATAAGAGGGATCGAAAGAAAATATTCTCTGCTTCACTGTTATCAGGCAGAAGCTCTGCTTGACCCTCTGAGAAGAGCGGGAGATGAAAATTTTGCCGATATATTTGCGATCAAATACAGTCTTGCAGAGAAGCCTCAGTCAATAACCTCAAATGTTTACGGCAGAAAATTCTATTTCACGGGACATTTTGCAGGAGTTACCCTTGATACGGGCGTTTATATCAAATCGGCGTTTAACGGGGTCATTTCTGTTGACTTTATGTATAAGATATTCTTTGAGAAAAAATATAAGTACTATTACACCGAAGAATCCTTCCTCGGAAAGGCTCTCGACTATGTTTCGCTTATCTATGCAGGAATAAGGGAGTATAACGCTCCCGTATGCACAAAATCGGGAAGATCGGCTTTAGCGGCGAATGCTCTGAAAAGCTTTATCGGCAAGGATGATCCAAAGGAATACACCGACACCGATATGAAGCTTATCGAATTCACCGGGAAAATATACGATACACTTATCGAAGAGGTTGTGGGAACTGAGCTGAAGCGAGGCGACACCGAAACAAAATACACAGCTGATATCGGAAAGCTCAACCGTATCTACGGAGCCGAAAAGCTTGCCGGGATACTTTCCGCTTTAGGCAGTGAAACACTTGACCGCAGCTCATATTACACAAAAAAGACAAAGAAAGAGAGCTTATCCCATCTTCTTGCAGTTTGCTTACCTCTGCCCGAGGATAATGCCGATACCCTGAGAAAAGCGGTGGAGGGCACGGACATTACCGAAAAGCGAATAATCGAAGCTGCAATGTATTCTCCCGAATGGCTTGATATTGCAGAAAAATACTTAGGCTGGGAAGGATTTAAGTCCGCCTGCTATTATTTCATTGCGCATATGAACGAGAGCTTTGATGACCGCAGAAAGGCTATCATTGCAAAATACACGCCCCTTACTCCAGAGGAGCTGAACGCGGGCGCATTTGATATAGACTGGTTCCGTTCGGCGTATGATACTCTGGGAGAAAAGCGCTTCAATATGGTTTATGATGCGGCAAAATATATCTCCGACGGGGCAAAGCATTCGAGAGCAAGAAAATATGCGGACGCTGTCCTCGGCAGGCTGGATTCGGAGGAAACAAGGAAAACCGTAGCCGATAAGCGGAACAAGGATCTGCTTATGGCATATGCGCTCATTCCCATTACGGGGGAGGATGATATCTGTGAAAGATATCTGTATCTGCAGCAGTTCCTGAAAGAAAGCAGGAAGTTCGGTTCCCAGCGCAGCGCTTCTGAGAAAAGGGCTGTGGAGACCGCAATGCAGAACCTCGCACTGAATGCGGGCTATGCAGATGTTACACGGCTTACTCTGCGAATGGAGACGAAGCTCATCGACGACAGCAGGGAGCTTTTCGAGGATAAGGTGATCGACGATATCACTGTAAGGCTTTTCGTGAGCGAGGACGGTAAGGCGGATATCATCTGTGAAAAGGGCGGAAAGAAGCTTAAAGCTGTTCCTGCGAAATATAAAAAGAATGAGTATATACTGCGGCTCGGAGAAGCTAAGAAGAATCTTAATGAACAGTATCGCCGTACAAGGAATATGTTCGAGCAGGCAATGGAGGACGGCACGGAATTTACCGTTTCCGAGCTGGATATCCTCAGAAAGAATCCCGTGGCACTGCCTGTCATAAAGGATCTGGTGTTCTCGGTGAACGGTTCTCTCGGATTTATTGACGGCAATAAGCTAACCGACTATGCGGGAAATGTGACTGTACTTTCCGACAGCGACAGGGCGGTCACTGCTCATCCGTATGCACTTTATAAGGACGGGCACTGGGCGGATTATCAGAGAGATCTTTTCGGCAGAAAGATATCCCAGCCCTTCAGGCAGGTGTTCAGAGAGCTGTACATAAAGACCGATGAAGAGGCAGAAATGACGCATTCTCTGCGGTATGCGGGCAATCAGATACAGCCCGCAAAAACGGTGGCATGTCTGAAAAACCGCCGCTGGGTGGCAGATGTGGAAAACGGTCTGCAGAAGGTATATTATAAGGAAAATATCGTGGCGGAAATATATGCCATGGCAGACTGGTTCTCGCCTGCGGACGTGGAGGCTCCCACTCTTGAATGGGTGGAATTTTCCGACAGAAAAACAGGAGCGGCTCTGAAAATAAAGGATATACCCGAGGTGATCTTCTCGGAGGTCATGCGCGATGTAGATCTGGCGGTGAGTGTGGCTCATGCAGGCGGTGTGGATCCCGAAACATCTCATTCCACAATGGAGATGCGCGCGGCGCTTCTTTTGCTGACGCTTTCACTCTTCAAGCTTGACAATGTGGAGATAAAGGGACATCATGCGCATATCACGGGAAAGCTTGCAGATTATACCCTTCATCTGGGAAGCGGAGTTATCCATAAAAAGGGCGGCGCAATGATAAATATCCTTCCAGTTCATTCGTCACAAAGAGGAAAGCTTTTCCTGCCCTTTGCCGATGATGACCCAAAGACTGCCGAGATCATAACCAAGGCTCTTTTCCTCGCGGAGGATGACAAGATAAAGGACCCGTCTGTTACGGCGCAGCTTGTGGGATAAGCGGTTATTTCATTCAAAAATTATAAAAAATACTTTACAAAATCGTCGAAATATTGTATAATGATATAAATTACCCGATAAATGTGAAACGATGTCAGAAAAGTCTGCTGTTTACAATTCCAAAAATACAGGAAATAATAACGAAGAGGATTTTATGTATCATTTACTGATTATTGATGACAATAAGGTCAATCTGTCTGCAGCTAAAAACGCCCTGTCCGGGAGCTATAGGATCACAGCCGTAACATCGGGTGCACAGGCATTGAAATTTCTGCAGAATAATACCTGCGATCTTATCCTTCTGGATATAAATATGCCCGAAATGGATGGCTTTGAGGTCATGGTCAAAATTCAGAGCAACCCCGACCGCTCAGATATCCCTATAATCTTCCTTACTTCTGATAATGACCCGCAGACCGAGAGCAGATGCCTTGAAGCAGGTGCAATGGATTTCATATCGAAGCCATTTGTGCTGAATGTTATGCTTTCGAGAATAAGCCGCACCCTTGAGCTGGAGGCGCTCCGACGGGATCTTTCGGTACAGCTTGAAGCACGTACCCGTCATATAAAGTATATTCAGGATATGATGGTCCTGGGAATGGCGACGATGGTGGAAAGCCGTGACCTTTCTACGGGAGGACATATCAAGCGGACAAGTATGGTCGTGAAAATATTTGCGGAGAAGCTTTCACGGGAGAAGGATCTCCTGACAAAAGGCTTTCTTGATATGGTCATCCGTGCCGCACCTATGCACGATTTGGGGAAGATAGCCGTTGATGACCGGGTCCTTCGCAAGCAGGGCAAGTTCACTCCCGAGGAATATTCCGAGATGAAAAAGCACTCTGCCGAGGGTTCGCGAATAGTCAAGCAGATACTTGAAGGTGTCGAAGAGGATGATTTTGTCAATTTAGCTGCAAATGTTGCCCATTATCACCATGAAAAATGGGACGGCTCAGGCTATCCCGACGGATTATCCGGAGAAGAAATTCCCATTGAAGCAAGGATAATGGCGCTTGCAGACGTGTTCGACGCTCTGGTGAGCAAGCGGTGCTATAAGGAAGCGTACTCATATGATACCGCCTTTTCGATAATAAACAGCTCCATCGGCACGCATTTTGACCCACAGCTTGGCGAGATATTTCTGAAATGCCGTCCAGAGCTGGAGGCTTTGTATAATATGGTCAGCATTGATTTTAAGCAGGACGAAAAAAACTGATTTTTATAGAATAAGAAAAATTCAGCAGCTGCAGGTCCTGCTCCGCCCCTCGATCACCGCCGCAGGAAAAGCGCAGCATCTGTATTTTCTGAACTCCGCCACACGGTCTTCAAGGTGCTTCGGTACGCCGATTT
>JBJFHQ010000040.1:0-4346 GCA_051893755.1 Oscillospiraceae bacterium | reverse complement strand
GCTGTCCGCAGACAGCGAAACACCCCCACCGGCACGTAACACAGTGGTGCTCTAAGTCTAAGCCGAATCAAGAACAACAATAGCGCCGCCCGTGTAAAAAAAGCGGAATCCTGCGAAGTGAATCCTGTGAGTATCTAAATGGAAGCTCTGCACGGGCGGCGCTGCATTTGACAGCGAAGCGAATCAAATGCGCGGAGCGGAGCTCCGCCGAAAACGAACCGCAAACATTCGGTAAATCCGAGGAAACCCCCAACACTGCTTCACCAAAAATCAAAATAAAAATACTCCGCAATAGTCCTCAAACAAATTGGGGGCTTTTGCTTTACTGCGAATAATCAATCATGCATAACAAATACTAAAAAGCGAAAGGCTGTGAGAGATATGGAAAACACATCTGCTGTGGGACGGATACACTCCACGGAGAGCTTCGGCGCTGCTGACGGGCCCGGGGTAAGGTATATCATCTTTATGCAGGGCTGCGATATGCGGTGCAGATACTGCCATAACCCCGATACCTGGGATAAGTCCGCAGGGACCGAAATAACTGCCGAACAGGCACTCAAACAGGCGATGAGATACAAGTCCTACTGGAAAAAGGGCGGGGGCATCACCGTGAGCGGCGGCGAACCGCTGCTGCAGATAGACTTCCTTACCGAGCTTTTCAGGCTTGCCAAGGCGGAAAATATCAGCACCTGCATCGACACCGCAGGTCAGCCCTTTTCCCGCGAAGAGCCGTTTTTCTCAAAATTCAATGAGCTGATGAAGTATACCGACCTGCTGCTTCTCGATATCAAGGAGATATCTCCCGAACGCCATAGGACCGTTACCGGTCACGATAACGCAAATATCCTCGATATGGCACGGTACTTAAGCGATATCGGCAAGCCTGTGTGGATAAGACATGTCCTCGTGCCCACGCTGTCCGATTTTGACGAGGATATTGACGGGCTGCGCGGATTCCTCGATACGCTCGGAAATGTTGAGCGGGTGGAGATACTGCCCTACCACACCCTCGGAAAATTCAAGTGGGATAATCTTGGGATGAATTATCCGCTGGAGGGCGTGGAGCCTCCCTCCGAGGAAAGGATCGTCAATGCGAAAAAGCGGCTGGGCATACTCTGACGCTTACATGGATCATACAGCCTTTAAGAATGGATAGGCTTCTTAAAGGCTTTTTTCTGTATGATTAATTTTTTTACGACATTTTAAACGTTTTATATACTTTTTTGCTTTAATAATATAATATATTATTAGTCAATGTGTATCAATTTTTCGGTGGAAAATAAACAAAATACCAATTGACATGGTAAGCATTTTTTGGTATAATTCATACATAGATTAAAAGATGAATAATTCGAAAACGTTTTATTTCATCTTTATTTCTTGAATCATTCTGTTGTACATTTTTGATTACATCATAATTGCTGCATAATGAAGGGAGAACAAAAAATGAGTAAAAAAACAAGAGTGGAAATGGGCATAACCCTGGTCGTCGGAGGTATCATTGCTATAAGTATCACGGCGACTCTTGTGATATCTCTGGTGCTGAGCACCAAGCATAATAACCAGAATTTCAGCGATATGGCGGACACGGGCGTTAATGTTTTCGAGGAACATATAACCGACCACGTCATTCGTCTTGAGAATGTGTATTCCTTCTGGGAGGTCCAGGGGGCGGCTCAGGCTGTTTCGGCTGCTGACAGTGCTGCTCTGGAAGAGCTTTACAAAAATGCTTCCGTTGATGAGTATACCTTCTGCATGTTCACCGACGCCGACGGCAGCAAGATATGGAGCAGTCCGAATTATAAGCTGTCCTCCTTTGATGCGTCACAGGTCCTTGACGGGAAGAAGCCTCTGTGCGGTATCTATACCGACGACAGTCTGCCGATAAGCTGCATTTACGCGGTTCCCATGATTTCCGACGGCGGAGCTGAGGCGGGTATGTGCCTGCTGGGCTATGACCTTTCCGCCGACGATTATCTCAATGACATAAAGGAACAGACAGGCAACGACGTTACACTCTTCGCAGGCGATACCCGCTATGCGACCACAGTGGTAAATCATGACGGCACCAAGGCGGTAGGCACTCAGATGAGCGACAGTATCAGGAAGGCTGTTCTTGAAGAACAACAGACATACAGGGGACAGGCGGATATCCTCGGAGACAGATACTTTGTCACCTATGAGCCTATCGAGGATATTTACGGCAGCATCGCAGGAGCGCTTTTTGCAGGACAGTCCACCGCTGAAAGCGATGCGGCATTCGTGAGCGTCATAGTGATCGCAGTTATTGCGGCTCTTGTCATCATGGGCGCTTCAAGCTTTCTTATCAGCAGGATAATGAAGGCGATAATCGTCAAGCCTGTTATGGATTCCCGTTCGCTCAGCGAGAGCATGAACCAAGGCGTGCTGAACGTTCCCGACTTCGAGGGAGAGGCTGTCAAAAACGAGGTTGGGGACCTTACCCTCGTTCTTCAGGAGACCAAGCACACCCTTTCAAATTACATAGAGGACATCTCCGCAGTGCTTGAAGCTATGGCGGGCGGCGATTTTACCGTCAAGCCCTCCATTGAATATCACGGCGATTTCGAGAAGATAGAACGCTCCTTCGGCGAGATAAGAGAGCGTCTTTCGGGACTTGTCCGCGGCATCAATATTTCCTCTCAGCAAGTAATGGCAGGCTCCGCACAGATGGCGGACGGCTCCCAGATACTTGCCAACGGCACCACAACTCAGGCAAATGCTATCGAAGAGCTCAACGCAACTATCGGAGCTATCTCCGAAAAGGTGTCCAACAACGCGCGCAACGCCAACCATGCAAAGGAGCTTTCCGCAGATATGGAGGCGGGAGCTGTTACCGAGAACGAGGAAATGAACGGCGTTATGACTGCCATGAAGGAGATAGAGGCAAAATCTGCGGAGATAGGCGGCATCATTCAGACTATCAACGATATCGCATTCCAGACAAATATCCTTGCCCTTAACGCGGCTGTTGAGGCTGCAAGAGCGGGCGAAGCAGGCAAGGGCTTTGCCGTTGTTGCCGACGAGGTGAGAAATCTTGCGTCCAAAAGCGCGGAGGCGGTAAATCTGACGTCGGGACTTATCACGGCAACTGTGGAAGCAGTAAACAACGGCTCTGCAAAGGTCACCTCCGCGGCGGCGTCCATGAAGGAGATAACCGAAAAGGCAAAGGAGACCAGCCGTCTTATCGACGAGATATCCGAAGCCTCCGAGGAGCAGGCTGAGTCCATAAAGCAGGTAACACAGGGTCTTGCACAGATATCTGTGGTCGTTCAGCAGAACAGCGCCACAGCCGAGGAAACTGCTGCCTCCTGCGAGGAGCTTAACGGTCAGTCACGGCTCTTAAGACAGCAGGTCGAAAAGCTCAAAGCTTAAATCAATTGACAATTGATAATTAGTAAAAAGCGGTCACCGTGCAGGGTAACCGCTTTTTTATAATTATCAATTATTTTAAACTTTGCAGGAGAATTTCCCGTCCGTTTCGATAAGCTTCATTCTAAGCGGACAGGTGTCGCATTTCGGCGATCTTGCAGTGCAGTATTCCCGTCCGAAAAGCACCAGCCTGTGACAGAAATCCGAGGACTTGTCCGCAGGGAGCAGCTTTCGCAGGTCGTCCTCCACGGCAGCGGGAGCCTTGTTGTCGGTAAGTCTTAAGCGTCCCGAAATGCGTATGCAGTGGGTGTCGGTGACTACTGCGGGCTTGTGATAGATGTCTCCCAGCAGCAGATTTGCAGTCTTTCTGCCTATTCCCGGGAGGGTGAGCAGCTCGTCGAGAGTATCGGGGAGGACTCCGCCGTACACATCACGCAGACGTGCGCACATCTCCACGATGCTTTTTGCCTTTGTGTTGGCAAGTCCGCAGGGACGGATGATCTCCGTGATATCGGAGATGTCCGCATCGGCAAGGCTGTCAAGGGTGGGGTATTTCTCAAAGAGAACGGGGGTGACGGTATTCACCCGAGCGTCGGTGCACTGAGCGGAGAGTCTGGCGGCTATCATCAGCTGATAGGGCTCCTCGTAGGTCAGGGAGCAGACCGCCTCGGGGTAAATTTCTTCCAGACCTGCCACAGCTGCGGCGGCTATTTTTTTCTTGTTCATAAGGCTCCTCCTATATCAGAATAAATCCGATGATACCGCAGACGGCGGAAAATACTATTCCTGCAATGGTATCACGGGGAAAATGGACTCCCATTATCGGACGTATCACCGCTGTTATCAGCGTGACTGCGCAGATAGCCAGTCCCACCGGGATATTCACATAAAGCCATGCTGCGGCGATTATGGCAATGCAGACCGTATGTCTGCTTGGGAAGGATTTCCCCTTG
>JBJFHQ010000039.1:0-4347 GCA_051893755.1 Oscillospiraceae bacterium | reverse complement strand
TCGGGAACGGAGAAGCAGCTATAAACTGCCTCGGGATCGATAGCTTCATTTGCGATAAGGTCAAGCTTTGAGGTATCAACATTGACCTGGACCTCGTCTATAACTATTTCTTCATAATTGAAATCAGCGCGTCCGATAGGATAAACGAACTGTACACAATTGTTAGTTGTATCTTCATTATACGATAAATATGATGTTTTTCCAATAAACAGCCTTGTGTTGTAGATATTTTCAAATATAAATCCTGTTTCGGGCTTGATCGTCACTAAAGCATAGTATTTTTCACCGCCGACATAAGTACCGGAGGTTTTTTCGTCTTTGTCTGTAAGAACTGCTGATAAGGTAAGGCAGTTGGAATTTTCATTAATTGTAAATAAGCCGCTCAGATCTACAGAATCAAAGGTCTCGCCGTCGATCATATCTTTTACGATATCCTGCTTCTTGACTTCGTCCAGAGTTGTGTAGATGTTGTTGTCGAGCTTATAATAAACCCACTGAGCGTAAATTGTGGTATCCTCGGTGAATACGGTATCTGCTGTTACTTTTTTTCCGCCTTCCTTAGCATCGTACCAGCCCATGAAAACATAGTCTTTGCGGGTGGGAGCTGCGAGCTGAGCTTCTGTAAGCTTGCCTTCTTCATCGGCGGTGGCTGTAGATGTTGCTGCGTCGGTGTAGTTGGGGTCGAGGGTGATGGTGATTCCGGCAGGAGCTTCCCACTTAGCGTAAACAGTAGTATTCTGAGTTATAGGAGTTGTAAAATTAAACTCATCTGTGCAATCCTTATCTGTGTACCAGCCGCCAAATGTGAATCCTTCAGCGGTAGGGTCGGTAGGCTTTGTGACAGTACCTCCTTTAGTAACGTTTTTGTACTGATTATCAGCCTTGCCCTGCATATCAAAAGTTACGCCATATTTACTGTTTGTAAATGTGATTCTTCCATTTACTGTTGGTATGAGCCAATAACCGGTAAGATCAAATTTTAAAAGTGATATTTTTTCAGGATTTCCGGTTGTAATATCCCTGCCGCTGTACATTGAATCTGTAAATATACAAACTTCGGAATCATCAGACAGTTCACTGATATCTAAAGGCGCATTAGAAGAAAGATCACAGTAAAAATTATATTTGCTGTTATCCCGTATTATTACCTTATTCTTTAACGTATTAGAATAATATGTCATTATTCCTCCGCCAACAATTGCACTACCTGTATCAGTATTACCGGTGATCTCAACATTGTCTAATACAGTTGCTCCATTTCTCACTATAACACTGAAACCAAAACGTGATCCACTATTCTTATTGCCGGAAATTTTAATATTTGAAAATATTGTTTTGGTTGCACTATTGGAATAAATTGCAGATCCTTCATTTGCCGATTCATAACCGCCGGTAATAGTTCCCATACCGTTTGAAGATGTTATGCACATAACATCAGAAGCGCTGATATATATCCCTTTTCCACCATTTGTTGCAGAAGTAAGTCCTCGGTCGATTGTATGACCGTTAAGGTCGAGAACAACATTTCCTGAACTGTAACTGAACTGAATATAGGTGCCATAGTTTGTCTTGTTTACATCAGATAAAAGCTTGATATAAACAGTATCACCGTCATGAGCAGTGTTGGCTTTAGCCAGTGCAGCGGTAAGATTCACTGTATCTGACCATGTTGTACCTGCAGGTACTTCGGAAAGAGTGGTGATATCCTCTGTGCCCGTAATGGTGGCATACACACATTGTGTGGTGTCATCAACCGCCGCCGCAGTAATCCCCACCGTCGGCATGCACATAATAAGCATAGCCGCCGACAGGAGAACCGCAAGGGCTCGCCTTAGTTTTTTGATTTTCATAAGAAAAATCCTCCTTTTTATTTATCGGGAAAAATCCCGATATTTTTACATTATCTATTATACCAGCCAAAGGACAACAAAAGGACAACAAATGAATGATCATTCATATGTTTTAAGCACGTAGATACGTCGTTTGTAAAAATTAACCAAATATTTTCAAATATTTTATAGTTTGGTAATATTTTTAGAAGAAATTATCAGGAGCTGTCCGGACATTTTCCCTGCCCGAAAATGCGCTGAAGGAGTATTCCGATAAATGTTCAATTTTCACATAAAATATGCTGCCCCGATTCTTGACAAGAATAGAAAAGTAGGCTATAATACAATAGAAAACGTTCGTTAGCTTACACAAGGAGAAATGTATTATGGATAAAATACCAACAAAAGACAGGATACTTGATTCGGCTCTTACTCTGTTTTCCGAAAGGGGCTACGACGGTGTGGGAGTTGACCTTATCGCAGAAAATGCGGGGATAAAGGGACCGTCTCTTTATAAGCATTTCAAAGGCAAGGAGGATATACTCGACTCGCTTATCGAAAAGGTCGAGGGGTACTATCAGGATAAATTCGGCTCGGTGAATGAACCCGGACAAACGCCTGCTTCAATGGACGAGCTGACAGCTCTGTCTCTTAAGAGGATAGATTTCACCCTGCACGACCCTATGATAAAAAAAGTCAGAAGAATGCTTACAATGGAGCAGTTCCGCAATCATCGCATTGCACAGCTTACCACAAAGTACAACATCGACAGCGTGCAGGAAATATATCATCAGATATTTCAGTCTATGATGGATAACGGCATCATGAAAAAAACTGACCCCGCACTGCTTTCCATGTCCTTTGCAGCACCCGTATCGCTGCTTATCCAGATGTGCGACAGAGAGCCTGAGCGGGAACAGGAGGCTATGGAGCGCATCAAAGAATTTTTCCGTTATTTTGCGGATGAGTATGCCGTATAATTAAAATGAGTGTCCTTCCTTATCTGCTTGTGAGCATTCTGCCGACCTGCGACAATCAAGGCGCCTGCAAACCTAACAAGGCTCATAATATTGCTCCCCCAATTAACTGTTGAATTTCTGCTTGTCCCGCTGCCAAAATCCGTCGTCATAAAACCTTGAAATATCCGCATATTCCTGCGGTTTTATTCCTAGGCTTTCGACAGCGGTCCTGCGCATAAAACTTCATTAGTTAATTGGCGGAGCAATATAACAATATGAATATAAGGGGTGAACGTTTTGTTTTTCTGTGACTATCCTATCCTGCGTACCGAAAAGGAGCTGCCGCTTTTTCTTCTGAACATGGGACAGCAGCATTGTCAGGATCATATTATACGACCCGACGGATATCCCTGTCCGCAGATACTGTTCTGCACCAAGGGCAGCGGAAAGCTTCTTCTGGACGGAGAGATGATACACATTCCGCCGTATACTGCTATTTACATGCCTGCGCATCATCCTCACGAGTATTACCCCGACGGTGATGTGTGGGATATTCACTGGGTAGTGCCGTCGGGCTATGCCTCGGAGGATATTTTAAAGCATTTCGGATTTTCCGAGCCGAAGATATATGAACTGAAAGAGGTAAAAATGCTCGAGCATATTTTCAGAAAAATGCACGAAGCTATCCGCGGAGACAGCGTTTTCGGCAATTACAGAGCCTCGGGGTATTTATACGATTTTCTCATTGAGTTTTATCGTCTAACTTCCTCATCGGGAGTGTCGGGAGCGCCCAACTCCGCATTGATGAAGGCAGTTGATCATATCAATTTCAACTTTGCTTCACAGATAACAATGGACGAGCTTTGTGCTGTTTCGGGGGTATCAAAGCAGTATCTCTGCCTGCTTTTCAGACAGAATCTAAGCACACGTCCTATGGAATATGTCGCCAAGCGCCGCATACAGGCAGCAAAGGAGCTGCTGACAGGCTCGGATAAAACGATCGAAGAAATAGCCGTGGAAACGGGCTTCTGCGGCAGCAGTTATTTCTGCAAGCTTTTCAAAAGATACGAGGGCATCACACCCTCTCAGTTCAGAAATGTAAAATGATACTGCATTTGCTCAGGAACACTGTATCCCGGAGCAGTTATGCGTTCAAAAAAAGAATGATCGGCGATCATATGCTGCTGATAGATCATTTCGCATTTTTCGACTTTGAAGAGCCTTTGCTGCTGTTTATCGCAAATTATGCCACTATTATGATGCTGTTTGTATGGGCAGGATAAGCATTTCAATGTACTTATCAGAATCCTCCGCTGCCAGTGAAGCATGGCGCTGAATATCATCAAGAACTACAGCATAAAGCTGTTCAAAGGATATGTAGTGGCTTTCGCAAGCTTTTCTTCCGTGACGGATACTTGTCTGACACCGATAGCAGCCAACAGACCTGTATCTGTTATTTGCGGCGAAACCGTGTTTTGCACCGCAGTCGGGACACATTACAAGCCCTCTGAAAATGTTATTGGGATTTGAAGTGATCGCATCACGTTTTACGGCAACTC
>JBJFHQ010000038.1:0-4456 GCA_051893755.1 Oscillospiraceae bacterium | reverse complement strand
AGGGCATTCACGGTCTTGCACGGTCGGGGACTGCCACTGTGTTCCCGCAGACTATCGGACTTGCTGCCATGTTTGACCGTGAGCTTGTCCGTATGGTGGGAGATGTCACCTCCTCCGAGGCGAGGGCTAAGTACAACGCCTATCAGCAGTTCGGCGACACCGACATCTACAAGGGACTTACCCTCTGGGCGCCTAATATCAACATCTTCCGCGACCCACGCTGGGGACGGGGACACGAGACCTACGGCGAGGACCCTTATCTTACCTCCGAGCTGGGCTGTGCCTTTGTACGCGGCATTCAGGGCGAGGGCGAGTATCTCAAGGCTGCTGCATGCGTCAAGCACTTCGCCGTGCACAGCGGACCCGAGTCCCTCCGCCATGAGTTCGATGCCGAGGTGAGCCCCAAGGATATGGAGGAGACCTATCTTCCCGCCTTTGAAGCCACCGTAAAAGCAGGCGCGGAGGGCGTAATGGGCGCATATAACCGGGTAAACGGCGAGCCTGCCTGCGCTTCGGGATATCTTATGAATAAGCTTTCGGAGTGGGGCTTTGACGGATATTTCGTTTCCGACTGCTGGGCGATACGGGATTTCCACGAGCATCACGGAGTTACCGCCAACAGCGTGGAGTCTGCCGCAATGGCGATAAAGGCGGGCTGCGACCTTAACTGCGGCTGCACCTATGCATATCTGCTGGCTGCCCTTGACGAGGGACTTATCACCGAAAAGGAGATACGCACTGCCTGCGTTCATCTGATGAGGACAAGGCTGCGGCTGGGACTGTTTGAAGAGCATACCGAGCTTGATGATACCGATTATCTGAGCGTGTCATGTCCCGAGCACAAGGCGCTGGCGCTGAAATGCGCGGAGCGTTCCATGGTGCTGCTGGAAAACAACGGCATACTTCCTCTGGAAGAGGAAAAGCTTCGTACTATCGCCGTGATAGGTCCAAATGCCGAGAGCAGGGCTGCGCTGGAAGGCAACTACTGCGGCACTGCGGACAGATATGTCACATTTTTAGAGGGCATCGAGGACCGCTTCAAGGGGCGGGTCATCTATGCGGAGGGCTGTCATCTGTACAAGGACAGGATGTCGGGACTGGCACAGGCGGGGGACCGCTATGCCGAGGCAATGGCTGCGGCAGCTGCTGCGGATATTTCTATCCTCTGTCTGGGACTTGACCCCACTATCGAGGGAGAAGAGGGCGACACGGGCAATGAATTTTCCTCGGGAGATAAGGCCGACCTGCGGCTGCCCGAGAGCCAGCGTATCCTCATAGAAAAGATAAAGAGCATAGGCAAGCCCTTTATTGTGGTATGTGCTGCGGGAAGCTCCGTCAATATCGAGTGCGAGCCAGACGGATATATCCATGCGTTCTATCCCGGCTCCGAGGGCGGAGCTGCGCTGGCGGAGATACTGTTCGGAGATGTTTCCCCGTCGGGAAAGCTGCCCATCACATTCTATGAGACCGCCGAAAAGCTGCCTCCCTTCACCGATTATTCCATGAATGACCGCACCTATCGCTATGCGGAGGATAATGTGCTATATCCCTTCGGATATGGGCTTACCTATGCGGATATCGTGTGCACGGGGCTTGAATATCGCGGCAATACCGCCTTTGTGACCGTGGAAAACAAGGGGAACAGGAGCAGCGAGGACGTTATCCAGCTGTATATCAGGGATTATTCCGAGCATGCTGTGCCGAATGTGTCACTCTGCGGATTTATGCGGATAAGCCTTGAAGCGGGCGAAAGAAAGGTATATGAGCTGCCCGTGGAGGACCGCGCCTTTACTGCGGTAAACGAAAAAGGCGAGCGGAAGCGCTTCGGAAACAGGTTCACACTGTATGCTTCGACAAAAGGCGCGGAGGATATCCAATGCCTGACAGATATCGGCTGATGCTGTTACGGAATTGTATTCAAATCTTAATTAACTTGTCCATTGAAAATTGTGTGCAATAATAGTATAATAATAGAGTAATAACTTAAGCTTATACCAAGGAGGCACCATGTATTACTGCTGCGGAATGTCCGATACGGGAAGCGTCCGCGACCACAATGAGGACGCTTTTATGATAAATAAAACTGTTATGAATACGTCACAGCTGGAAAGCAGTCTGCAGTATCCTTTTATTATTGCAGTGGCTGACGGAGTTGCGGGTGAGGCAAAGGGCGAGGTCGCTTCTAAAATGGCGCTGAAAATGCTGTCGGGAGTAAGGCCCTCCGGCAAGACCGATTACCGCAAAAAGGTGCTGAATATCCACCGCAGGATACGTAAATACGGCATCACTCATGAGCGCTCCGAAAATATGCAGACCACCCTCTGCGCCCTTGCAGTGGACGAAAAGGGCGGACACTATGTTATAAATGTGGGGGATTCAAGGCTCTACCGCGTGCGCAGCGGCAGCATAAGACAGATATCCACCGACCAGTCGCTGGTGCAGATGCTCTACGGTGACAAGCACATCTCCTTCGAGGAAAAGCTCAAACACAAGAACAGCCATGTGATACTGCCTGTGCTGGGGAATACCTCCGCTGACCCAGAGCCCCAGATAATCCCTATCGAGCCCATGGAATACGGCGATATCATACTGATATGCTCCGACGGGCTTTCTGATTATCTCACTCAGGGCGAATTTGAGGAAATACTTGCGCTGCCCCTGAAGCTTCCGAAGAGGCTCTCCATTCTCACACAGACTGCTATCAAAAACGGCAGCCCCGATAACATAACCGTTCTCGCAGTTTCGCTCTATGAGGACGTCTCCGAGAGACAGAGCTCGGTGAGCTGATATATGAAATACTTGCCGTCGGCAGGGCGTATTTGCTATGAATATGCTTTGCCGGCGGATTTTTGCTGCTTTTTTGTCAATATCTGCCGTAATATTCGACTTGATTTTGTAAGATATGCCAAAAATAAAATAACTACTTGACAAATAGGAATTATATGCTATAATATAAACATAAGCTTAAAGGAGATAACCGATATGATAAGTAGGAATTTGTTCCGCTCGGACCGAATGTGCCGATGTCACCGCGGATAATGCTCACACGAATGATGAAAACACACTAATTAATGAAAGAGGTATATATTATGTCACAGGAATGGAAATTTGAAACTAAGGCACTTCATGTAGGTCAGGAACAGGCAGACCCCGTTACCGATTCGAGGGCAGTTCCTATTTATGCAACCACTTCTTACGTATTCCACGATTTTCAGCACGCAGCAGACCGCTTCGGTCTTAAGGACAGCGGAAACATCTACGGCAGACTTACTAACCCCACTCAGGATATCTTCGAGCAGAGGATAGCTGCTCTTGAAGGAGGCGTGGCTGCTCTTGCAGTGGCTTCCGGCGCAGCGGCTGTTACTTATACAATTCAGGCTCTTGCAAAGGCAGGGGACCATATCGTCGCTTCCAAGACCATTTACGGCGGTACATACAATCTGCTTGAACACACACTCACCGATTACGGTATCAAGACCACCTTCGTTGACCCCGAGGAGGAGGGCTCCTTTGAAAAGGCTATCCAGCCCAACACAAAGGCAATCTACGTGGAAACTCTCGGCAATCCCAACTCCAACGTTGCGGATATCGAGGCTCTCGCAAAGCTTGCTCATGCGCATGATATCCCCCTCGTTGTGGATTCCACATTTGCGACCCCATATCTTCTCCGTCCTATCGAGTACGGCGCGGATATTGTCGTTCACAGCGCAACTAAGTTCATTGGCGGACACGGCACCGCTATCGGCGGCGTTATCGTTGACAGCGGTAAGTTCGACTGGATAAAGTCGGGCAAGTTCCCCCATCTTACTGAACCCAATCCCAGCTATCACGGCGTAAGCTTTGCAAAGGACGTGGGAGCTGCGGCATTTGTTACATACATCAGAGCTATACTGCTGCGCGATACGGGAGCTACTCTTTCTCCCTTCCATGCGTTCATCTTCTTACAGGGGCTGGAGACTCTCGCACTCAGAGTTGAGCGCCACACCGAAAATACCAACAAGATCGTGAAGTATCTTGCTTCTCACCCCAAGGTAGAGGCGGTTCATCACCCGCTGTTGGAAAGCGAGCCTACTCACGAGCTTTACAAGAAATATTTCCCCAATGGCGGCGGATCTATCTTCACCTTCGAGATAAAGGGCGGTATCGCCGAGGCGGAAAAGTTCATCAACAATCTGAAGATATTCTCTCTGCTGGCAAACGTTGCGGATTCAAAGTCACTGGTCATCCACCCCGCGACTACCACTCATGCACAGCTCAACGAAAAGGAGCTTGAAGAGCAGGGCATCAAGCCCGGTACTATCCGCCTTTCTATCGGAACGGAAAATGCCGACGACCTCATTAATGCTCTTGAGGACGCATTTGCGGCGGTTTGAACTAAATAGTTTACGATGCGGCGGAGACTGCCTGTATGACAGTCTCCGCCGTTTTACGTGTATTTGTGCATAATGCATCATGT
>JBJFHQ010000037.1:0-4464 GCA_051893755.1 Oscillospiraceae bacterium | reverse complement strand
TACAAAATTATGCTCGAAAATCCGCACGCATATCCTATGTGGACAGGTTCTAAAAATGCAGGAAACAGAGATATTATGCTCTGATTTCCTGCATTTTTTTCATATCTAACCGCGAAACCTGCTTGTGGCAGGCTTTTCATCGTTGAGGATAAAGTCCGTGCTGTCAGGGTTCAGCTTCGGGAGGACCACCGTCATACGCGTGCCTATCCCCACAACGCTGGAGACCTCGAACCGTCCTCCGTGGCGGTCAACTATCCACTTTGCAATGGACAGCCCCAGTCCGCAGCCGCCCGTATCACGGCTTCGTGCAGGGTCTGCGCGGTAAAAGCGTTCAAAAATATGCTCAATATCGGTCTGATTCATGCCGATACCGTTATCCTGCACCTCGACGCATACCTCTCCCTTGACGTTGCGCTTTACACGGAGCACTATCTCTCCGCCCTCGGGAGTATATTTTTTCGCATTATCGGTGAGGATACGCACTGTCTGCTTTATCATGGAAACATCGCCGTAAGCCTTGAACTCGCCGTTGATATCGCAGATGTACTCGTGCTTGTCGTCGATAAGGCAATACTCGGAATACACGTCCTTCATCATATCCGACAGCGAAAAAACGTCCATATTGACAGTCTGCCTGCCGTTGTCACCCCTTGCAAGGAACAGCAGCTGTTCGACTAATTTTCCGATATGTTCGGATTCGTTATTTATTGCGGTGATAGCTTCGTCGAGGACCTTTTCATCGGTCTTTCCCCAGCGGTCCAGCATGCCCGCATAGCCCTTAATTACGGCAATCGGAGTCCTGAGCTCATGAGACGCATCGCTGACGAACTGCGCCTGCTGAAGATATGACTCCCTCATTCGGTCAAGCAGTGAATTGACCGCCTCTTCAAGCCCTTCAAGATCGCTGTTGCCCGTATGGATATGAGCCTCCGCGGTGGGGTCGAGCTTGTTTATGGCAGTCTGAAGATCGCTGAGATCAACGTCCTTATGTTCATCGGCGGGAGAAGCCTCCATCGGAACAGACGGTGTCGGCGAAAGCTGCAGCGAAGCGATATCCACAGCCGATACGGCAATGTCGTTTATCGGCTTCAATATGCGCCGTGCTTCTTTTCCGCCGCGGTAAGCTCCTGCCGCAAGCATTATTATCTGAGAAATGCCGACCGCTCCCAGACAGCAGACCAGAACAATGAAAAAAGCATCAAAGTCGGCGGAATACTCACCAAAATGGTAGATAACTCCCGCTCCCCTGCTGATATCAAAATATCTGGGCACAAGCAGCCCTTTTACGCCGTACTGCGCTTCTTCGGCAATACAGCGTACAATGACAGCGGTAAAAAAAAGAATTATATCCAGCGCAATAAAATTTCCCAGGGAAGCGTTTATCCAGTAATTGTTTATCTGCTTTGCAAGGGACTTATTTGACGCAGTCCTTTCACGAGTCTCTTTTTTCATACACATCAGATCCCGACGGCTGCTCACTTGATAACATATCCCACACCGCGGACGGTGGTGATAAGATGTATCCCGAAAACATCATCTATCTTGCTGCGGAGATATCTTATGTACACATCGACCACGTTGGTCTCGCCCATGTAATCATATCCCCAGACCTTTTCTAAAAGGACCTCTCTCGACATGACGATAGAGCGGTTTTTCATAAGCGCCGCAAGAAGCATGAATTCGCGGTTGGTAAGCTCAACAGGCTCGCCGTTACATGTCACCGTATGGCGTGCTGTGTCCACAACGACTCCGTCTGTCTCGAGGATATCCTCCTCGGCAGCCCTATCGGCGGGAGCCTCCTTAGGCTCGGTCTGACGAAGAACAGCCCGTATCCTCGCAAGCAGCTCTTCTATAGCGAAGGGCTTTGTCATGTAGTCGTTGGCTCCCATATCCAGTCCCGAGACCTTATCCATGACAGCATCCCTTGCCGTAAGCATTATCACGGGCATATCCGATGACCTTCTCAGTCTGCGAAGCACCTCCAGACCGTTAAGCTCGGGAAGCATGATGTCAAGGAGCATGAGATCATACTCTCCGCTCTCGGCCATTTCCAGTCCAGTTCTTCCGTCCGCAGCCTTAGCCACCTCATACCCCTCGTGCGACAGCTCCAGCTCCACAAAGCGCGCAAGCTGGAGCTCATCTTCTACAATCAAAATTTTGTCCGACATGATAATTTTTCTCCGTAATTTTATTGATCCGCCGAGATCTCATACCTGCATCCTGCCAGCAGTCCTGCCGCCAGAAGGATCGCAGTGAGCCAGAATACGACCAGCGCCAGTACGATCACTATAAGCAGCGGCAGCTCAATTATATTTTTTTCACCCTTGAACACTGCCAGCTTATACTCTATGCTCTTTTTCAAAAGCCCCGATATCTTTCCCCTGATATCGGAAAAGCCATGATCTGCTTCCGAGCCGGGAGTATAGTTTACCTGACGTGCCTCTCCCTGAAAGGAGTTTGCCGACGGATCCGATTTTCTCTGGGTATTAAATGTCGCGGATGTCCTTTTGATAATACCCTGACATTCAAGAATGCTGACTGTGTCGATGATATCCCCGTCGCATTCTTCAAGTGCCTTCATAGCGTCTGCCTGTGATATCCCGAACTGTCTGCTCAGGGTCTCCGCTTTTTCTCTGTACGAATCCATGATACGATCCTCCTTCCGGTCATTTTTTACCGCAGATCAGGCGATATTCAGACTTTCACCCGCTCTCTCCGCAGGTTCGGGATAGCATCCCACATATTTGCTGTCTGTCGCATCAGCCCAGGCTGCTTTTTCGGGGATATTGTTTCCCATTTTAATTGAAACATAGCCGGATTTTCTTGCACCTGTGCAGTAAAGCTTGCTGATAAATTTTCCGAGATTTTTTCCGTCATAGGGTATCGCTTCGCTGGTGCTTACCGGCGTCAGCTGATATGACGTAAGAGAATCCACCTTTCCGCCCCCGTGAACGTCGCACATGGTCGCATATTCCATTGACGCGCTGAACATCATCTTTGCGTTTGCATTTGCAGTGGAAAGCTTAGCGTCATTCATGTAGGAAACCATCACAGGAACAAGGATAGCCGCGAGAACGCCGATTATAGCCATTACGACTATAAGCTCAATGAGAGTAAAGCCTTTTAACCGTTTCATGATAATACCTCCAAAAAATCCAAAAATCAGATATTTTTTTATATAATTATTATAGCATATGATTTTATAATATGCAATAGTCTGCAGAGATTTTTTTGTAAATATTTATATGATCTTAACATCTGAAGTCAAATTGCATAAATATTGGAAACGATCTGTCAGGCTTTGCTGTCCCTGCCCACGGCATGACTGCTCCATATCCGCCGGGGACAGAAGCAGTCATTTTCAGAACCGTTATTTCAAGCGCAATTATTCAATTATTTATCAAGGTCCACCCTGTCGGAAGCGGCGGTGATGTTGAATCCGCAGCTGCCCTGTTCAGTGCAGGCTGTGCCCCGTTGTGCCACCTTGAATGAGCAGCCGCATATCAGTGCGATAACTGCTGCGGGAATCACTATCTCAAAGAGGCAAAGTGTGATAACTATTGCCGCAAGCAGTGGGATATCAACTACTCTGTCGTTACCGTAATATATCTCAAAATCATGTCCGCAGCAGAAATCCCATGCCTTTTTCAGTCTGCCGCCGACTGTCTTCTTCACTCTTCCGAATTTTACCGAGCCTGTGGTCTTGCCCTGCTTTTCCAGATAAACGATAGCGTCCAGCATGTTCCAGCCTGTGTTTTCCAGAGCCTCTGTAGCCTCCGAGTAGGTAACGTTCGTTCTTCTGATGAGTTCCTCAGCCATTTGTAATTTGTCCATAAAAATACTCCTTTCGTTTGACCCTGCTGTCGCAGTCCCCGAAACAAAGGGTAAGCTTTATTCCGGGGATCATACCGCGGTGTTCCGCCGATGCTCTTCGGTGCTGACGAAGAGCTGACGATAAGTTGTTCTTATCGGATAGGATCTGTCCGATCACCCAAAGCCCTTGCTTTTGAGTACATTAATATGATACACCATCCCAATTAAATTGCAATGGAAATTACATTAAAATGAGATTAGAATTGATTTTATTTTTTTAGATCCATTTCGGAATATCCTTGTAAAAAAATTCTTAAAATTGGCTCAAAGCTATTGCAAAATTTGTTATAATAGTATATAATATTATTGACGGATCATTTGGCTGCATAACTTTGCGGTCAATTCCGAAAATGTAATATGAAAGGATGTCATACCAATGGCAGGATTAAACAAGGTCACAGTTGACGATATCGACGTCAAGGGCAAAAAAGTTCTCGTAAGAGTTGACTTCAACGTTCCTCTTAAGGACGGCGTTATCACAAACGATAACAGGATCACAGCAGCTCTTCCCACGATCAAGAAGCTTATCGAAAACGGCGGAAAGGTCGTTCTCTGTTCACATCTCGGCAAGCCCAAGAACGGCCCCGAGGA
>JBJFHQ010000036.1:0-4501 GCA_051893755.1 Oscillospiraceae bacterium | reverse complement strand
ATCTCGGTAGTGGTAAGCTTACCGTTTGTCTTACCGTGTTCCATAAGGGTTTCCATTGCGTCGTTGTAGCTCATTTTAATTCCTCCTGCGGCACATGCCGATTTTTCACATTTACGTGTATATTATATACACTTTTTTTACAAATATTTAAGATTATACGGTTTATTTATAATTATATTGGAATAGCATAAAAAGCAATCATTTACTTTTTCGGATATTTTTCGTAAGGTCGCGGAAATCGTCGTCGGGCATCTCCGCTGCGGGAGCAGAACCTGTCCGCTGCTGATAGCTGTTTTTCAGAGTACGCACATAGTCCTCGGCCACATGCTCGTCAATTTCTATCTCACGGTTTTTCGACAGAATTGCAGTTATCCTGCCCATTTCATCGGCGGAAAATTCACTTTGCAGCGATAATATGTCAAAATCCTCTGAATTACTAAGCTTGTCAAGAAGCCTGATGTAGAACTGTCGGTGAAAATCCGTAACAAAATATTCGGGAAGCAGCTCCGCGGAAATTTTTTCGGCCTTATCGGGATTATGGGCAAGATATGCGATTATCCCGCACTCCGACTTATACTCGGCGGGGTACATGACCGCCTCGGGAGCCTCTCTGCGTTCGCTGCTGAACGTACGGACATTTCGTTCCTCCGCCTTTTCGGCAGACTTTTTTCTTTTGCGGATAATGCTTTCTATCTGCTCCTTAAGAGCCTCCTTGGAAATGTCCTGCTCCTTGGCAACCTTTGATATATAGACCTCTCGGTCCACTGGAGAAGCTATTTCCGACAGCACCTGACTGCATTTTTTCAGATACTCTATCTTACCCGTATCGCTCTCCATGTCGATACCCTCGCGGCTCTTTGCAAGCTCAAAGTTCACCGCTCCTTGGGAGTTGTCCAGAAGCTGTCTGAAACGTCCGCTTCCGAATTTTTTTATGTATTCATCGGGGTCCTTTGCGCCCTCCATGTGAATGACCTTGGTTTTCACTCCTGCTTCCGACAGAAGATTTATCGCCTTATGAGTTGCAGCCTGACCTGCGCCGTCTGAATCGTAGCAGATGATCACCTCATCGGCATATCTTGACATCAGTCTCGCCTGCTCGGGCGTAAGAGCCGTTCCCAGAGTTGCCACCACATTTTCAAAGCCGCCCTGATTTATGGAGATAACGTCCATATATCCTTCGGCGAGGATAAGCCGCTTTTCGTCTGAATTTTTCGCAAAATTCAGCGAGAAAAGATTCCGGCTCTTCTTGAAAACGGGCGTATCGGAGCTGTTCAGGTACTTGGGACCTGTTCCGTCGATAATGCGTCCTCCGAAGGCAATGACGTTGCCTCGCAGATCAATTATCGGAAAGATAACTCTATCACGGAACTGGTCGTAGATACCGCCGTTTTTTCCGATACCGCAGAGATTTGCCTCCACAAGCTCCTCCTCGGAGAAGCCCTGAGCTTTCATATAGTCGGAAAGAACATGCCACCCGTCGGGAGCATATCCCAGACCGTATTTGATTATAGTCTTGGGAGAAAGGGCACGAGCTGAAAAATACCGTCTCCCCTTTTCTCCGTCGGCATCTTTAGTCAGTATCTTATTGTAGAACCTGGCAGCACAGCGGTTTATCTCCAGAATACGGGCTTTTTTTCGTGAAAAGTCATTGTTTGCGGCGTCCTCGGGCATTGCCATACCGGAACGCTCGGCAAGAAATTTCACTGCTTCTATGTATTCAAGATTTTCCGCCTTCATGATAAAGGTGATAACATCTCCGCCAACTCCGCAGCCGAAGCAATGGAAATAGCCCTCCGCCGTATTTATATGACAGGACGGAGTTTTCTCCGAATGAAAGGGACAGAGACATACATATCCGCGGCTCTGCTTCTTTAGTGAAACATAGCTGCTCATAACGCTTTCTATGGGATTATTCTGTTTCAGAGAATAGATAAAATCATCGGGCAATGGCATTAAAAAATATACCTCCGTTTGATAAGGGGCGCATTATATGTGCCAGCTTTTCGGGATAAAAAGATCGCTGTATTTATTGATAGCATAGGAATCGGTCATTCCCGCGATATAGTCGCACACAGCGCGTTCCCGACCCACACGCTCCATTATATGCTTATATTCCGAGGGCATATCGTCGGGATTTTTCAGATAATAATTGTATAGCTTTTCTATCAGCATCTTAGCCTTGACCTCTTCGGATTTGGCAATAGGATTGCTATACACATTTTCAAACATAAAACGGTAAAGAATATCTTCCGCTTTTTCAATTTCGGGAGCCATTCCGATCTTAGCGGCGCCGTTATTGATCACAGAAACGATCATTGTGGTGATGCGCTCGCTCTTAGAGTGACCGAGAACGTCCACTGCTGCCTTCGGGAGCTGTGCTTCGGTAATAACACCTGCGCGGATAGAATCCTCGATATCGTGGTTGAGATAGGCTATCTTGTCCGCAAGACGAACGATATAGCCCTCTCTCGTAGCAGCGACCTTATTGGTGTGGCAGGCGATGCCGTTTTTCACTTCATATGTAAGATTGAGCCCCATTCCGTTTTTCTCGATATACTCGACCACCCGCACGCTCTGGAGATAATGCTTGAACCCATGAGGACACACCTCATTCAGAGCAGCCTCTCCGCAGTGACCGAAGGGAGTATGTCCAAGATCGTGGCCCAGTGCCACAGCCTCTGTCAGGTCCTCGTTCAGACGAAGTCCCCGTGCGATAGTGCGTGCGATCTGCGAGACCTCCAGCGAGTGAGTAAGTCTTGTCCTGTAATGATCTCCGACGGGAGCGAGAAACACCTGAGTTTTATGCTTCAGCCGCTGAAAGGCATTGCAGTGAAGAATACGGTCCCTGTCACGCTGAAATTCAGTTCGGATAGGGCATTTTTCTTCAAAACGAAGCCGTTTTCCGTGATTTTTCGCGGTGCAGGCCTCCTCGCACAGAGTACCGAGTTCTAACAGTTCAGTTTGTTCACGAATGTTCATAATCCTGCTCATGCGTTCCGTGGGAAGCATATCCTCCTTGATCAGTTCATTTACCTATATATACGCAGAAAACGACCTGATTCCCTCTTTTTCAAATCGATTTTTGTATACATGAACAATAATAAAGTGATATATCCGGATATTTTATGCAAAATCTTCAAAAGAAAGCTCCCCGCGTACGATATCAGCGCTTCCATTTGTTATATCAATAAGCTTTTCGGTCAGCTTATCGCACAGAGCTTCCTTTACAAGCAGTGATATCTCCACATCTGCTCCGAAAACAGTATCTTTGAGTTTCACCTCAAATTCGGGCAGAACATGGCTTATCTTTCCGTAGAGATTGTAATCGGTTTTGATAATAAGCGGATAGCAGCGGCACATTATCATAATATCCGCCGCTTCCACAGCAATTTTTGCGCTGTGAGAATATGCCCGGACAAGACCGCCGCCCCCAAGAAGTATCCCTCCGAAATAGCGCGTCACAACACAGCAGACATCGGTCAGTTCCTCCTTGCGCAGCACGTCCAGAACGGGAACGCCTGCAGTTCCCTGAGGCTCGCCGTCGTCGGAATAGCGTGACGTGCTCCCCTCCCGCAGGATATAGGCGTAAACATTATGAGTAGCCTTGCGGTGCTTTGCCCTTATTTCGTTGATGAAATCCACAGCCTCGTCGTTGGTATGAACAGGCTTGATGTACCCGATAAACTCGGATTTTTTCTCGATAAAGGAGTCCTCGGCATAGTCACGAATAGTTTTATAATCTGAACCGTTCAAATCATCACCCCGTTATTTTATTCGGACAGCGGCTTTGTCTGTTCCATGAGCCATTCCCGTTCTTCTGCGGTAAGCAGCGGAGCTATGATGTCATATACTCTCTGCTGATATTCATTATAGAGCTTGATATCATGAGCTGTCATCTGCGAAGCATCAACCGCATCGGGGTCAAAGGGAACAAGGGTAAGAATTTCAAAGTGCATGAACTGTCCGAAATCAGTCTTTTCACCCTTTAGGCATAGGATAAGGCTCTCGGTGCGTATGCCGAATTTTCCCTCAATATAAACTCCCGGCTCGTCCGAGGTTATCATGCCCTCTTCGAGAACGCAGTCATGGTCGGGGATAAATCTGTTACGTATGCCGTTTGGAGACTCGTGGACGTTCAGCAGATATCCCACGCCGTGTCCCGTGCCGTGGTTGAAGTCCATTCCCAGCTCCCACAGCGGAGCTCGTGCCAGTATATCAAGATTGGCACCTCTGCAGCCGTATCTGAATTTCGCGTCAGCCAGAGCAAGATGTCCCCGAAGCACAGCAGTATAAGCCTGCTTCATCTCATCGGTAGGCTTTCCGAGACAAATTGTGCGGGTGATATCCGTCGTTCCTTCAAGATAATGTCCTCCCGTATCGCAGAGCAGAAACCCCTCCCCTTTCAGCGGACGATCGCTGTTTTCGTCTGCACTGTAATGAACGATAGCCCCATGCTCGCCATATGCGATGATAGGCTCAAAGCTTTCCTCGATATACCCTT
>JBJFHQ010000035.1:0-20463 GCA_051893755.1 Oscillospiraceae bacterium | reverse complement strand
ATTGTCAGGGTCAATATGCGATGCGGATTTGAAGGAAACTCCCGGGTCATCCGAGCCGTCCTGATACTTGCGGTTCTTGCAGGTCTGACATTCTCCGTTATCGGGGTTTTCCAGCTTATCCAGCCGCTTTCTGAGATTATCTATCCGCTTCTCCAGCGACTGTATCTCGGAGGAAAGACTCTTCCCCGTTGATCTCTGCTTTTCCTCTGCCTCGCTTATCCTGGATTCAAGGCTTGATATCTTCTGTCTTATGCCCGACCTTGTATCCTTTGCGTCCGAATATCCCCCTGCGGATACTCCAGAAAAGCCGCCTATGCCTACGCCTTCTATTCCTCCCATAATATCACTCCCTTGCAATAAATTCCGTACATTCTGCCATACTATCATTATAACACATTGATATCAGAATTGCAATACCCGTTATCAGATCTGTAACAATTTTTTTACCGATAATTCGTTGAAATATACCCCATGAGGGTATATAATGGCTATATAAAATACCGTAAGGGGGTATATTGTTACAATGAACGAAAATAATAATGTCGAAAATACCGGGCAGGAATGTCTCTGCTGCCATAAAAAAGCAACTCCAAGGGACGAGGAAATGCTCCGCTCCCTGAAAAACCGCATAAACCGCATGAGCGGACAGCTTAGCGGCATATCGAAAATGCTGGACGAGAACCGCTACTGCGGCGATATCCTGATACAGATAGCCGCTCTGGAAAGCGCGCTGCGCTCCTTCGGGTATGTTATACTGCAGGACCACATGGAAAGCTGCGTCGCCGACGAGCTTGAAAAGGGCAACAGGGAGATAATCGGCGAAACAGTCGAGCTTATCAAAAAACTGAGGTGAAATATTTTGAGTACCGAAAAATTTACCGTTACGGGAATGTCCTGCGCCGCTTGTCAGGCTAACGTCACTAAGGCGGTGTCCAAGCTTGAGGGTGTAAGCTCCTGTAATGTCAATCTGCTGTCGGGGTCCATGACGGTGGACTTCGATTCTCCCGCCGATGTGCAGAAGATCTGCTCCGCAGTGAATGCTGTCGGATACGGTGCAGAAGTGCAGTCTGCGGAAAGCACTGCCGAAAGCGGATACAAGTCCCGCTGGAAGGAGCGCACCCGTCGGCAGGCGGAAAAGGAAAGAGCTCTGAAATTTCGCATGATGAGCTCGATAATCCTTCTTGTGCCGCTGATGTACATTGCCATGGGAGAAATGCTGGGGCTGCCCGTCCCGCTCATATTCACAGGCATGGAGAACATGGGAGTTTCCGCACTTACGCAGTTTATCCTTGCAGTGCCGATAATATTTGTCAACAGAAAGTTCTTCATTTCGGGCTTCAAGGCGCTTTTCAAAAGAGTCCCCAACATGGATTCACTGGTTGCCATAGGCTCCTCCGCATCGCTTATCTACGGACTTTATTCACTGTACCGCATAATCTATGGACAGGGTCACATGGACATGGAAAGCGTTCACAGCTATGCGCATCAGCTGTACTTTGAATCCGCTGCCATGATACTCACCCTCGTCACTGCGGGAAAATACATGGAGGCACGCTCCACATCAAAGACCTCCGACGCACTCGGAAAGCTTATCGAGCTTGCTCCCAAGACTGCAAGAGTTATCCGAAACGGCGAGGAGCTGACTATCCCCTCGGAAAAGCTTGTTGTGGGAGATATCATCGTTATCCGTCCCGGGGACACTATCCCTGCTGACGGCAGGCTCATCGGCGGACAGGGCAGCGTGGACGAATCTTCCGTAACGGGCGAAAGCATACCCGTAGAAAAGGCTGAAGGTGACAGCGTTATAACCGCCTCCGTCAACAAAAACGGCTCCTTTGAAATGGAGGCAGAAAAGGTGGGCGACAATACCGCTCTTGCGCAGATGATACGGCTTGTAGACAATGCTGCCAATACAAAAGCTCCCATTGCCCGCATTGCCGACAAGGTAAGCGCTGTGTTTGTGCCGACGGTCATCGGCATCGCCGTTATTACGTTAATTGTATGGCTCCTTGCAGGCAAGGGGGTTGAATTTGCCCTGTCCTGCGCAGTTGCGGTGCTGGTCATATCCTGTCCCTGTGCGCTGGGACTTGCCACTCCCGTAGCTGTCACAGTGGGCACGGGAAAGGCTGCCCAGATGGGCATACTCATCAAATCCGCAGAAGCGCTGGAAAACCTACACAATGCGGACGTTATCGTCCTTGACAAAACGGGTACCGTAACTACAGGCACTCCCGCAGTGGAGGACGTCATAGTTTTCGATGACATTTCCGAGGAAATATTCCTGTCCGAAGCGGCGGCCGCGGAATACGGCAGCGAACACCCTCTCGGCGAGGCAGTGGTGCGATATGCGCAGGAGCGGAGGCTTGAAATCCCAAAAGCTGAAAGCTTCTCGGCTCATTCGGGACGGGGCGTTTCCGCAGAGGTGAACGGACACAGCTATATTGCGGGAAATACCGCATTTATGGAGGAAAACAGCATTATCTCCCCCGATAATGCCGAAATATACGATACTATAAAAAAGCTGTCATCGGAGGGAAAAACTCCGCTGATATTCGCCCGTGACGGAAAACCGGCGGGCATCATATCCGCGGCGGACGGCATACGCGGCGACAGCAGACGTGCAGTGAGCCGCTTCAGGGAGCTGGGACTGTCCGTGATAATGCTGACAGGCGACAACCGCATCACAGCAAACGCCATTGCCGAAAAGGCAGGCATAACGGAAGTCATCTCCGACGTTCTTCCCGAAAACAAGGAGGAATGTATCAGGAAGCTCAAGGACGAAGGGAAAAAGGTCATCATGGTGGGGGACGGCATAAACGATGCTCCCGCTCTGACCCGCGCTGATATCGGCATAGCAGTGGGCTCGGGAACGGATATCGCCGTGGACTCGGCGGATATCGTACTCATGCACGATTCCCTCTGCGATGCGGCGGCTGCGATATCGCTTAGCCGCTCGGTAATGCGCAATATCAGAATGAATCTGTTCTGGGCATTTTTCTACAACGTGCTTGGTATCCCGCTGGCTGCGGGAGCATTATACCCCGCCTTCGGAATAGCTTTAAGTCCCATGATAGGCTCGGCGGCAATGAGCTTGAGCTCTGTATGCGTGGTTTCGAACGCACTTCGGCTCAGATGGTTCAGGGACGAATACTCCTATATCGCAGGCAATAATGCGGAAAAACCGCAGGAAAGGATAGATGTTAAAATGACAAAGACTGTAAATGTTGAGGGCATGATGTGCATGCACTGCGCAGGTCATGTTCAAAAGGCTCTGGAGGATGTCGAGGGAGTAGCCTCGGTGCAGGTAGACCTTGAAGGGAAAAAGGCGGTATGCTCCCTTTCCGCCGATGTTCCCGACGAGGCGCTCAGCTCCGCGGTGGAAAAAGCGGGATACAAAGCTTTGGCAGTTAACAGTTGATAGTTGGCAGCTGACAGTGAACAGTTAAAAGCCCCCTCGGCGATATTTTGCCGAGGGGGCTTTTATGCATTATAATTTATATTCCATCTGAACGTCGCAGGGCTCTTTTTCGGCTGACTGCTTATTTATCTCCTCCGCTTCGGTGCAGCCCAGCTTATGATATGCCGCCTGACTCTCCTTCGAGGAATGAGCCGATATGTAAAGCTTCTGTGCGCCGATACTGCGTGCTTCTTCGCAGGCAAGCCCGAAGAGCCTTCTGCCTATGCCCTGTCCCCGATACGGCTCGGAGACCTGAAAATTCACCAGCTCCGCATACTGCATACGGCTGCCGAAAAAGCTGTTCGACACGGTTATAAAGCCCACGATATCATTATCGGAAAAGGCACCGTAAGCAAAGCCCTTTCCGCCGATCAAGCCGACGATATCCGCAGCTTTTTCCCGCAGTTCATCACTGTCCCAGTTCTCGGTAAATTCTATGGGCTGCAGAGTCCATTCTCCGTTTACTCTGCGCCAGCACTCCTTTACCTCCTGATGACGGACAAAGCCGTCAAGGGAATGTTCATTAAAATTATTTTCCGTAAGTTTTGAATAACCGATATTTTCCATATGTTACCTCTTTGTATTTTTATTTTTCGCATACTCAAACAGCCGATATATCTTCCGGGTCGCTTTTCCCGCGAACATCATCTTGAAAAAGCCTCTGTCGGATTTCGGGAGCTGTCCTGTCAGCTTCTCGGGAGTCATTGTATGCTCCCGGACATAGCTTATACTATTATTAGTTATTGAATCAGGGTCGTCTATCCCGTACAGCTTGGTCACGCCCACATCGTTGACGGGATTCTTATACTTTGAAGCCTTTGCCGCAAACGTCGTATACACGTCCATGAGTATGCTTACATTTTTATATTTCCCGGCAAATGCATCAAACAGAGCGGCGGTCTCCTTGTTCAGGAGATACATGCTTATCCCCTCAAGAATTATCACCGCATTATCCCCCTCGGGGAGAATATCGAGCTGCTTACTGTCCGACACGTCACAGCACAGCATATGATAATTTTCCGTTTCCTCGTAATACTTTCTGCGCTCTTCGATAACGGAGGGAAAATCTATATCATACCACTGCGCCGCATTGCTGCCGACCCTGAGATATCTGCTGTCCATTCCGCAGCCGATATGCAGTACGAGCGCATCGGAACATTCCCTCATTTTCATTTCCGTCCAGTCATCGAACACCCTTGCCCGCATCGCCATATAATAGCAGAGCCACTTCGACTTTGATTTTCCCTTCAGAGGGAACTGTTCCTTTTCCCATATTTCCTCGGCTTTTCTGTCGTTCAGGATAATATTTTTCCTGCTGACCTGCGCTTTTCCGTACAATGGGATATAAAGTGTTTTATTGACTTCATTCATGGCCACTCCTCCCTCGTCCCAAAGCTTGTCACGTTCTATGCAGAGCGCTTGCTCTTATTATAACACACCGTTTTATCTAAATCAAGTGATTTAAATAAAAATTCACACTAACTGTTACTGAATTATTTCAAATTGACTCGAAATTATGTCAATTTAATCCGCCGCTTGACAAAAAAAACAAACTATGATATAATGTAAGCTGAATAGATATTATATCGGAAAATACGGCGGCTCTGCGCCGAAGTTTGTTAGAAGGATGTGTTTTTGTGGGCAGAGTGCGTGAGTTTTTGGAAGAGCATCTGCGTACAATTCTTATTGCCCTTATCTCGCTGATACTGCTTATTCTGGCAGTCGTCGTTTTCAGCGTTATCGTCAGCGAAAACAAGGGACGCGTGCTGTATATCAGCGAGGTCGCAGGCGGAGCCTCCATTATTAAGGGCGACGGTCAGATCGCCGCAAGCCGCAATATGACGCTGCAGAGCGGAGATATCATCGTTACCGACAGCGAGGGCGCCGTTAAGCTTAAAACCGACAACGGCAAGTATATTTATGTTCAGCCCTCTTCTACAGTGTATGTGAACTTCACCGAAAAGCGCGAACGGGGCAGCATCGTCATTAATATTTCCGACGGCTCTGTGCTGTGCAGACTGGACAACAAGCTCAAAAGCGGCTCCGTATTTGAGGTGAGGACCCCTAATTCCGTCATTTCTGCAATGGGTACCGTTTTTTATGTGGATTTTTCCTTCCACGACAGCTACAACGGCTATAACAATGTTATGCTCACTAAGGTCTATTCCGTGGAGAGCATGCTTACCCTGCAGCTTTACAACAACTCGGGCGAAAGATCCGGCGACCCCCAGCTTCTGGGAGAGGCTCTCTGTGCAGAGCTTATGTCATGCGGAGGCTTTAACGGCTATAACTGCTTAAATCAGGAATACCCCCTTACCGAGCTTTCCTCCTCCGCTCTGAGAAATCTTATCAGGATAAGAGGCGAGCGCTCGCTCCCCGTGTCCCTTACCGAACTCAACAATGCTTTCAATGCGGTATACGACCGCGTTCCCGAGGAAACGGAGCCCCTCATCTCCGCTCCTCCCGTTACTACCTCAGAGGAATATATCATAACTTCGGCTCCGCCCTTCGGCGAGATACCCGAAAATTCCGACAGCGACAGAACTGTTATCACATCTCCTGCCGAAACGACGGTATCCACGGAGATATCCTCCGATACCTCCGCAGGCGTTCAGACGGCTTCGTCCGATATCAGTACGGTTTATGTTCCGCCTGTGACCACTGCTCCGCAGACAGACGGCTCCGCTACCGATACCTCGGCGCCTTCCGAAACATCAAGGGAAATAACTTCGGCATCCCTTAACTGGTGGGAAATGATCAATACCGAAAACACGGAGACTGCGGCAGAGACCACAGTAACCGAATAATTCTTTTTTTCGCAGTGCTTTTTGCACGGAAAGGAATATAATAATATGAAGAATATAAAAACCGCGGTGATCGCAGGCGTGATCGCCATTGCCGCCATTGCTGCAGCAATTATCATCATTGTCAGCGGCAATGCCAAAAACGGATTATATATTACAGCCGTCAGCGGCGATGTCAGCGTGAGCAACTCTGACAACGGCACCTCAGAAGCCGTCTCCGCCGAACAGAAGCTGTCTCAGGGCGATATCGTCACCGTCAGCGAAGGCGGCTCCGCTACTCTTACATACCGCACAGGCAAAAATAAATCCACTAATTATCTGGTGGTGCTCCCGGGCTCGCAGGTGTTCGTCACCGACAGGTTCAAGGGCAAGGAGGATGCTGAGCTTTATCTTAACCGCGGAACGGTCATCTCCAGCAACTCCGAGGATCTGGGCGCTGTTGTGAACATCAGGACCGCAAACTCGGGCATCGGCACCGCATGCGCGGTAAGCACCGTTTCCTACGTTATCGGCGAGGAAAACAACTACACCGAGGTGTCCTCTCTCGGCGGAAACGTATATATCCAGCTTTACGACGATCAGGGCGACGCAGTAAATAACTCCGAGCCTCTCGGTCCCGCAAGAAAGGCAAGGATAATCTCAGGCAAGAACGGACCGTATTTCGCATATCTCAACGAAAATGCAAGCCCCTCCGATTATGACGCTCAGCAGCTCAGAGAGCTGTTCACCATATCCTCATATGTAAAGCTCGTTTTTACCTCAGAAGACCTTAAGGCGGCTTACGACGCTATCCCCAAGGAAGACAAGTCCGAAAATGAGCCCGAGGATCTGGACACCGTGACAACTCCCTCAATCAGCGAGGCGGCAACTATCCAGACAGCTGATACTATTACGACAGACGAACGCTCTTCCGAGACCGACGAAACTGTTACGACGATAATCACCTCCGAATCCTCGGAAACTACCACCACCACCGAGGAGACCACTACCACCACCGCCGAGACTACGACCACTTCCGAAGAGACCGAGGAAACAACCGAAACGGAGGATACGGACGATTACGACGATAACGACCCCGACAACGATTTTGATGCCGATATCTATACCGTCTATGTAGTCATCGACGGAGTTACCACCGAACAGGAGGTATTCGCAGGCGGAAATGCTGTTCAGCCCGCCGACCCCATCGTTGAAGGCAAGAAGTTCATCGGCTGGGACGGCTCCTTCAACAACATCACCTCCGATACCACTATCACCGCACTCTTTGAGGATGCCGATACAAGCTCCTCTTCTCCTGAGGAAGGCTCACATACCGTAACGGTCATCATCGGCTCAAATACCACCACTCAGACCGTAAAGGACGGCGAAGCTGCAAATATCCCCTCTACCATTACCCTCGAGGGCTACACCTTCAAGGGCTGGGATAAGGATTTCTCCAAGGTGACCTCCGATATGACAGTCACCGCTATCCTTGAGCCCATGTCCTGCAATGTTACCTTTATCGTGGACGGAGTCAAGTATTTCACTACCGTAAACTATGGCGGCACTGCGGCAGCTCCCGTTACACCGGGCTCCAACAGCCAGGGACAGAGCTTCACAGGCTGGGATAAATCCCTTTCCAACATCACAGGCGATACGACCATAACCGCAATATACGAATCCTCTTCCAAGAAGAGCTATACCGTTACCTTTATCGTTGACGGGGTTTCCTACACTCAGACGGTAGAAGAAGGCTCTGCGGCAACAGCTCCCTCCGCTCCCGGCACAAACAGCGAGGGCAAGACCTTCCTCGGTTGGGATCAGGATTACTCAAATATCACCTCGGATACTACAATTATAGCAGTATATGGCTGATGCAAAATAAAATTATGCAAAAATCTACAAAATAGTGACGTAATCCAGAAAAATAATGTATAAAATGCAGGAAAATAAAAAAATCCTGCATTTTTCATTTTTACCTCTTGACAAATCCGAATTGATGTGTTATTATTATATCATAAGGTTGATACTAAAGAGCAATGACGCTTAAAAGCAGTAATTCCGTTCGGGGCTACTGCCGAAAAGCGTCTTTTTTTGTATTTCCTACGGAGAAAGTGAGTAATTTTTGGTATCAGCAATAATGTTTTACCGCTGAGTATGCGGAGAAAGGATTTTATTATGGCACACGTACCTGAACTTTTTGCGAGCAACGTATTTAACGAGACAGTTATGAAGGATAAGCTCCCCAAGCCTGTCTATAAGTCTCTTCTGAAAACAAAGCAGCTGGGCATCGCTCTCGACCCCGATGCTGCGGAGGTCATCGCTTCTGCTATGAAGGAATGGGCAGTCGAAAAGGGCGCTACTCATTACACCCACTGGTTCCACCCCATGACAGGTCTTTCCGCAGAAAAGCATGACTCCTTTATCTCCCCCACTCCCGACGGCAAGGTCATCATGGAATTCTCAGGCAAGGAGCTCGTTAAGGGCGAGCCCGACGCTTCCTCCTTCCCCTCAGGCGGCTTAAGAGCTACCTTCGAGGCAAGAGGCTATACCGCCTGGGACCCCACTTCTCCCGCATTTATCAAGGATAACACACTCTATATCCCCACAGCATTCTGCTCCTACACAGGCGAGATCCTCGACAAGAAGACTCCTCTGCTCCGTTCTATGGACGTTATCTCCGAGCAGGCTCTGAGGATCCTCCGCCTCTTCGGCAACACCACCGCTACAAGAGTTACTACCACAGTTGGTCCCGAGCAGGAATACTTCCTCGTTGACAAGAAGCTCTACGATCAGCGTAAGGACCTGATCTTCACAGGCAGAACACTTTTCGGAGCAAAGGCTCCCAAGGGTCAGGAGCTTGAGGATCACTATTTCGGAAACATCAAGACAAGAGTTCAGGAATACATGCAGGATCTGGACGAAGAGCTCTGGAAGCTGGGTATCCTCGCAAAGACCGAGCATAACGAGGTCGCTCCCGCACAGCACGAGCTGGCTCCTATCTTCACCACCTCAAACGTTGCAGCCGACCACAACGCTCTCACCATGGAGCTTATGAAGAAGATCGCTCTTAAGCACGGTCTGGTTTGCCTGCTCCACGAGAAGCCCTTCGCAGGCGTAAACGGCTCAGGTAAGCACAACAACTGGTCCATTTCCACAAACGACGGTCAGAATCTGCTCGACCCCGGTTCCAACCCCACCGAGAACATTCAGTTCCTTACCTTCCTCGTAGCAGTTATCAAGGCTGTTCACGAAAACAGCGATCTGCTTCGTCTTTCCGTTGCTTCCGCAGGCAACGACCACCGTCTGGGCGCTAACGAGGCTCCTCCCGCAGTAGTTTCCATGTTCGTAGGCGACGAGCTCCAGTCTATCCTCGACGGTCTCGAGAGCGGCAACATGATCACCAAGAATGCTAAGCAGGAATTCGTTATCGCAGTAGACGCTCTTCTGAACTTCCCCAAGGATACAACGGACAGAAACAGAACCTCTCCCTTCGCATTCACAGGTAACAAGTTCGAGTTCAGAATGTTAGGCTCTGCAGATTCTATCGCATGCACCAATACAATTCTTAACACTATCGTTGCAAATACTCTTAAGGAATTTGCCGACAAGCTGGAGGGCAGCTCCGATTTCAGCGCCGACCTCAACAAGCTCCTTAAGGATACCTATATCGAACACAAGGCTATCATCTTCAACGGCAACGGCTACGATGACGCATGGATCGCCGAAGCTGCAAAGAGAGGTCTCCCCAACTACGCTACCACGGTTGATGCAATTCCTCACTACACCGATTCCAAGAACATTGAAATGTTCGAGAAGTTCGGCGTATACACCAAGGCTGAGCTGGAGTCCAGAACCGAGATCCTTCTCGAAAACTACTACAAGGTACTCAACATCGAGGCTCTCACCATGGTCGATATGTCCAGAAAGCAGATCATTCCCGCAGGCATCAGGTTTGCAAAGGCTCTGACCGACACAGTTGCTTCCAAGAAGGCAGCAGGTGTTGACGCAGAGGTAGAGCTTGCTCTTGCAAACAAGGTAAGCGGTCTCACAAAGAGCATTTCCGAAGCTACCGACAAGATCGACGAGCTTCTCGTTGAGGCAGGCGGTCTGACCGATGTCCTCACCACTGCAAAGTTCTTCAGAAACAGCGTATTTACTGCAATGCAGACTCTCCGTGCTTTTGCCGATGAGCTTGAGACCATCACTCCCGAGGATATCTGGCCCATGCCTACATATTCCGAACTTCTGTTCAGCGTTTGATTTGATCGATTGACAGCTCCTTTTATCCGAATGTACGGCGGCCCTCGCCGCTGTGCGTTACTCACTTTATCGGCGGATGAATTTCCCTGATTCATCCGCCTCTCCCTGTCGGGGCCGCCCGACTGCGATACCGCGTTGTTAGTTTGTCGGGATAAGATACATTACACCCGCGGAATTTACAAAACAGCAAAGCAAAAGTATTTTTTCAACATACATTCAGCTCACTGACAATTTGCAAATTCTTAAGGAAGTTATGCAGCTCACTTTTGGTGGGCTGCATTTTTTGTTGCATTTCTCTCCCCGATGTGGTATGATATATTCAAACAAAGCAAAGGGTGTGCATATATGAAAATTCTGATCGTAGAGGACGACGAGGCTCTCAGCAGCGGGATAGCACTGTCTCTCGGCGGAAATGAGACTGTCCGCGCACTGTCTCTCAGAGCCGCACGGGAGCTGCTGGACGATTCTGTGGAGCTTGTCATCTTGGATATAAACCTTCCCGACGGCAGCGGAGTTGACCTTTGCCGCGAGATTCGCCGCACAAGCAGCGTTCCCATAATCTTCCTGACCGCAAACGATATGGAGCTGGACATAGTTACCGCTCTTGAAAGCGGCGGCGATGACTACATAACAAAGCCATTTTCGCTGGCGGTCCTCCGCGCAAGAGTAAATGCCGTTGCCCGCCGCAGGGAAAACAAGCCGCAGTTTTTTTCATTCGGTGATTACAGCTTCGATTTCGACAATATGAAATTCACCGATAACGGCACCCCTGTGGAGCTCAGCAAGACCGAACAGCGGCTGCTGAAGCTTTTCGTGAACAACATCGGCCGCACTCTCACGCGGGATATGCTCATTGATAAGATATGGGACAGCGCCGAATTTGTGGAGGAAAACGCCCTCTCCGTCACTGTAAAGCGGCTTCGGGACAAGCTGCCCCATATCCCAGTAAAGACCGTTTACGGCATCGGCTATGTCTGGGAGAAGTGATATGCAGACGGTTATTATTATCATATTGATATGCATTGTACTTGCGCTGACCATTGCTCTCATTTCGGTACAGCTTCGGACGAAAAAAATTCTCGCTTCCATTGAAAAAATGCTGGACGAGGCCAACGACAACACCTTTTCGGAAGAGCATTTCTCCGAGGAACAGCTCTCCCGCATCGAATCGAAAATGTACCGCTACATCACAAAGGGAGTGACCTCACAAAGACGCACCTCCGAGGAAAGAGACCGCATAAAAACGCTTATCTCCGATATTTCCCACCAGACGAAAACGCCTATATCAAATATCATGGTGTACTCCCAGCTGCTCACCGAGGAAGAACTGCCCGACAGTGCCCGAAGCCTTGCTGTCCGTATCGAGGAACAGACCGAAAAGCTAAGCTTTCTTATCACTTCCCTCGTCAAGACCTCGCGGCTGGAAAACGGCATAGTCGCCGTGGCTCCCAAGGAAAACAGCGTAAAGTCTCTGCTTGATGAGATACATCTCGAAAATACTGCCGCAGAGAAAAATATTTCCCTCGCCATTCATAATAATGTTGATATCACTGCCATGTTCGATAAAAAATGGACATCGGAAGCACTTGTGAATATTATCGACAATGCAATCAAATACACTCCCGAAGGCGGACAGGTCACGGTCTGCACCGGAGAATATGAGCTGTTCGCACGGATAGATATTTCCGATACAGGGATTGGTATCTCCGAAGAGGATATACCAAAGATATTCCAAAGATTCTACCGCTCCCCCGAGGTAAGAGAAAAAAGCGGCGTGGGTATCGGACTGTACCTTGCGCGGAAGATAATCTCCGAGGAAAACGGCTATATCAAGGTGTCCTCCGAAAAGGGAAAGGGCTCCGTATTTTCGGTTTTTCTTCCGAGAAAATGAGCAAATCTTTCCAAACCGAAAGATTTCAGAAAGATTTGGGACAGAATCACCGATTATTATATGAATATAAGCTATCAAGGAGGTTCTGTTATGACAATACTGAAAACCGAAAAATTAAAAAAATATTACGTCAGCGGAAGTAATACCGTCAAGGCACTGGACGGAGTGTCCCTCTCCGTGGAGGACGGCGAATTCGTCGCAGTTGTGGGAACATCGGGCAGCGGAAAATCCACCCTGCTGCATATGCTGGGCGGACTTGACCGTCCCACGGAGGGAAAGGTGTTCGTCGCCGACAAGGACATTTTCTCGCTGAAGGACGAGGAACTCACCATCTTCCGCAGAAGAAAGATAGGCTTTGTTTTCCAGAGCTTCAATCTGGTGCCTACCTTAAGTGTGTATGAAAATGTGACCCTCCCCATTGAGCTGGACGGGAACAGCATCGACGAAAAGCACATCGACAGCATCATCGAGACCCTCGGACTTTCCGAAAGGGTAAACAATCTCCCCTCTCAGCTGTCGGGCGGTCAGCAGCAGCGTGCGGCTATTGCACGTGCTTTAGCTTCAAAGCCTTCTATCATACTGGCGGACGAGCCCACCGGAAATCTTGACAGCAAAACCAGTCAGGACGTTCTCGGACTGCTTAAGGTGACCTGTCGGAAGTATAGCCAGACTATGGTGATGATAACCCACAACGAAGAGATAGCCCAGACTGCGGACAGAGTGATCCGCATCGAGGACGGCTTGATAGTTTCGGGCAGCTAAGGCGGTGACAGCATGAAGGTATCTAATAAGAAATGTATCCGCCGCCTTGCACTGCGAAGAATGAAGTCATCGAGGTCGGCAAATATCATCGCAGTGCTGGCTATTGCACTTACTACCGTGCTTTTTACGTCGCTGTTCACAATTGTGATGTCGATGATCTATGGCTATGAGCAGTCCAATTTCCGCATAGCGGGCGGTTATGCTCACGGCTGCTTCAAGTATCTCACCGAGGAACAGTTTGACGACCTTAAGGACGACCCCATTATCAAGGAATATTCAGATCGGATATTCGTGGGCATGCCACAAAATGCCCCCTTCGACAAATCCCATGTTGAGGTAAGCTATTGCGACGATAATGCCGCAAAATGGATGTATCTTACTCCAAAGGAAGGACGTTTCCCCGCAGAAAACACCAACGAAGCTGCCACCGATACAAGGGTGCTGTCCCTTCTTGGAGTGACCCCCGAGCTCGGCGCAGAATTTACCATGACCTTTGACGTGGACGGCACCGAGACAACCGAGACCTTCACACTCTGCGGCTGGTGGGAGTACGACGAGGCTATCCAAGCAAACCATGTGCTTATCCCGAGAAGCCGCGCCGAAGAGATATTCTCAAAGCTGGGCACTCAGGGACTCGACGGCATAACGGCAACTCACAACATGGACGTTATGCTTAAGTCCACCGCCCACATCAGCGAGGACCTGCTGCAGGTGCTCGAAAATCACGGCTATCAGTCGGAAAGCCGCAGCGAGGGTGATAATTTTATCTCCATAGGCGTAAACTGGGGATATATCCAGGCAGGCCTTGCAGAGAGCATGGACCCCGAAAATATTATTGCCTTCGCAGCGATGATCCTGCTCATCGTATTCACGGGCTATCTGATAATCTACAATGTGTTCCGCATTTCCGTGTCAAACGATATCCGTCATTACGGGCTTCTCAAAACTATCGGCACCACAGGCAGACAGCTGCGGCGAATGATATTCATTCAGGCGATGAGCCTTTCCGCTGCGGGCATACCCATAGGACTTATCCTCGGCTATGGTATCGGAGCAGTGCTTACTCCCGTTGTGCTGAACGAGCTTAACGGGATACAGCAGGACGCACTTTCCGTAAGTCCCGTCATATTTATCGGCGCAGCGCTGTTCTCACTTGTCACGGTGATGATATCCTGTCTGCGGCCGGGAAGGATAGCCGCAAGGGTATCTCCCATTGAGGCGCTCCGCTATACGGAAAGCGTGACATCAAAGACTGTGCGAAAAAAGAAGAAAACCGCCTCCATACCAAGAATGGCGGCGGCAAATCTGGGACGGAGCAAGAGCAAAACTGTCACGACAATAGCTTCTCTTGCGCTGGCGGTGATACTGCTGAATCTGTCCTTTGCATTCGCAAACGGCTTTGATATAAATGAGTATGTAAGCTCAAATATCGTTACGGATTTTGTGGTGTCGGATTCGGGATATTTCCGGTTTAACAGCTCCGACCATATCACAGAAGATACGGTGGATATCATTGCTTCACAGGGAAACATCTCCGAAGGCGGCATCACCTATGCAGACGTATCAACGACCCTTGAATACGTCCCCGAGGACTATTTCAGAAAATCTCTGAGCAGAATGAACGACCCCGAAAACGTGGACTTCTGGACAGAAAAAAACAGGACCGAAAGCGGTCTTATCGAAAGCAGGGCACAGCTTTACGGTATGGACGATCTCTGCCTTGACGAGCTGACCGTCTTAGAGGGAGATATCGACAGGCTGAAAAGCGGTGAAAGCTGCATTGCGGCTGTATACGATACCGACGACTACGGCGCTCCCATTTCCGACAGCGGCTGGGCAAAGCTCGGCGATACGATAACTGTCCGATATGTGGATGAGACGGAATATTTTGACCCGATTACCGGCGAGATATACGACGACCCCGACAAGATCTCCGAAAACGAGGCATACGATACAAGACCAAAAAGCTATCACGATGAAGAATACGAGGTGGCAGCTATCGTAAGCGTTCCCCACCCGCTGTCCTACCGATTCAAAATGCTTCCCGGAGACGAGTTCGTGCTGGGCTCTGAGGTTTTCATTCGTGACAGCGGAACAAACAGTATCCTCTATTACGCCTTCAACATGGAGGACGACGCTGCCCGTGACAGCATGGAAAGCTTCCTCGCAGACTACACGGCAAATATCGACCCCTCGGCAGATTACGAAAGCAGACAGACCTATGCAGAGGAATTCAGCTCCTTTACAAGAATGATAACGATATTGGGGGTATCGCTCAGTATAATTGTGGGTATCGTTGGAATACTGAATTTCGTAAATGCGATACTTACGGGAATATTCGCCCGCAGAAGAGAGCTTGCGGTGCTCCAGTCCATCGGAATGACGGGGCGTCAGCTGAAGGAAATGCTGATAACGGAGGGACTGTATTACACAGTAGGCTCAATGGTGTTATCGGCAGCACTTACAGCAGTGCTTATACCGATAGTTTCCTCATCAGACACAGGTGTCCTGGCATTGTTCCATTTCAGGATAAGTCCCGTACCTATGCTTGTCACCCTTATATTTTTCATTATCCTCGGCATAGCTCTTCCCGTCCTGACCTACAGAGCCTGCTCAAAGCAGACCGTAGTGGAACGCTTGTCAATTGATAATTAAGGAACCGCTGATTAAATCGTTTCACGACACTCTCAGTAACGGATTTTCGAGCGTCGGAAACGATGGCTTTGCCTTTAATCAGCGCTTCCTTAATTAAAAACAGCCCTCCGACAGACCAAAAGGTCTGCAGGAGGGCTGCTGATATTTATTATCAATTGTTTCGTGCCGCTGCGAGCATGAGCTTGATGCGGTTTTCCTGATTTACCTTTGTGGCACCGGGGTCATAGTCTATGGGAACGATGTTCGCCTGCGGGTAGGTCTGGCGAATTTTCCGCACCATGCCCTTACCGATGATGTGGTTCGGCAGACAGCCAAAGGGCTGTGCGCAGACAATGTTGTTTATGCCCATTTCTATCATATCCAGCATTTCCGCGGTGAGCAGCCAGCCCTCGCCCATTTTGTTTGCAGGTGAGATGAACGGCTCCACCATTTTCTTTTCCGTCTCAAAGGGAGAGGGTCCGAAAAATCTGCTGTCCTCCACCGCCTTGATGAGCTTGTTCTGCATATTCTTGAAAAATCCCTTGACAACTCCCGCAGCCACGTACTTCTTGTATCTCACATGATACATTTCGGTCTCAACGATATGGTGGTCGCTCATAAAGATAAGGAAGTCGATAAGTCCGGGAGAATACACCTCGCAGCCCTCGGACTCGAGGAATTTATTCAGATCATTATTGCCCAGCGGCGAATACTTAATGTATATCTCGCCCACAACGCCCACGCGGACAACATCTCTGTTGGGGTCATATGGGATACTCTCAAAATCCTTTACGATATCCCTTGCCACCTTGTCATACTTGGCAAGGCTGAAATTCTGGCGGTCCAGCTCGTCTATCCAGTGATCGAGGCGCTTGTCGGTATCACCCTTGTTAAGCTCGTAGGGGCGCACCTGATTGGATATGAGCATGAGCAGGTCCGCATAGCAGATAGCAGTTATCAGGTCGCGGAGAAGCATTGGCGTTATCTTAAAGCCCGGATTCTTTTCCAGTCCAGCCAGATTCAGCGAGATAACGGGCACCTGTTCCATGCCGCACTGCTTGAGCGCCTTTCTGATAAGGTGGATATAGTTAGAAGCACGGCAGCCGCCGCCCGACTGTATCATCATAAGAGCGGTCTTGTTGATGTCGTACTTGCCCGACTTAAGAGCGTCTATCATCTGACCCGTGGTGAGCAGCGCAGGATAGCAGGTATCGTTATGTACCAGAGAAAGCCCCTCGTCCACGATACGTCTGCCCGTTGTGGTAAGAAGCTCCACCTTATAGCCGTGATTATTGAATATCCGCTCCAGAAATCTGAAATGGATAGGGAGCATCTGCGGGATAAGGATAGTATATTCCTTCCGCATCTCCTCGGTAAAAAGCAGTCTGCCCTGACTGTTGTATACAAGTTCAGCCATTATAAAATAAAGTCCTTTCTGTTGGTTTGGCAGCTTAGTGCCTGTCCTTTTTTGATCATCTATTACTTAAAAATGTTCCCTTTAACGTTTACCTATATAGTATACATTATTTTTTTGAAAAAGTCAAGCCGGGGACGCCCCGGCAGGCGAATCCCGCGTTGTCGGTCTTATGAAAAGCTTCTGTATTCCCGCGGAATATCGTTTATTCAACTCGTTTGTTATTTTAGTATACACTAATTATTTGAAAAAGTCAAGTAAGTGGAATAAATTGTATTATTGGAATTTTTGATAATAATTCGGTCAATGTTTTTTTGTGACTCAAAGCCGAGCTGTTATCAATTGTTAATTGATTTTCTCTTGCATATTGCGGAAAACTGTGATATAATACCCATATTGCGATAATATTTTTAACGGAAGGACAAATAATAGAAATGGAAAACGTAAAGGAAATCATCCTGCTCAAGGAGGGCGAGATAGCTCTTAAGGGACTCAACCGCCGCACCTTCGAAGATGCTTTTATCAAGAATCTCCGCTACCGCCTTAAGCCGCTGGGAAAATTCAATTACACAAGCTCCCAGTCCATGATATACGCCGAGCCCGCCGAAGCAGGTATCGACTTCGACGAGGCTTTCAGCCGCGCCTCCAGGGTATTCGGAGCTAATGCCATATGCCGCGCCATGGTGGCTGAAAAGGGCGATTTTGACAAGCTCTGCGCCGACGCTCTGGAATACTGCGGCCCCGAGCTTGAAACAGCGCGCACCTTCAAAGTAAATGCCAAGCGCTCCGACAAGCGCTATCCTATGAAATCCCCCGAGATATGCGCCGAGCTGGGCGGATATATCATGGAGCACTGTCCGTGGCTCTCGGTGGATATCCACGAGCCGCAGGTGACCGTAAACATCGAGATACGCGACAAGAACGCCTATATCCACACAGGCAACAAGCCCGCTGCGGGAGGTATCCCCGTGGGTACCTCGGGAAAGGCTCTTCTTATGCTTTCGGGCGGCATCGACAGCCCCGTCGCAGGCTACATGATGGCAAAGCGGGGCGTGAGAGTTTCCGCCATTCACTACGTTTCTCCCCCCTACACCTCCGACCGCGCCCGCATCAAGGTGGAGCGTCTCTGCGAGAAAATAACTCCCTACTGCGGCGATATGGACTTCTACTGCGTACCCTTTACACGTATTCAGGAGGCTATCAGGGATAATTGTCCCGAGGAGCTTTTCACCGTTATCATGCGCTGTCTCATGATAGAGATAGCCCAGCGCATCGCCGAGCGTGACGGCATGCAGGCTCTTATCACGGGCGAAAGCGTGGGACAGGTGGCTTCCCAGACCATGGACGCGCTGGTCTGCACCGATTCCTTCAGCAGAATGCCCATATTCCGTCCCGTTATCGGCATGGACAAGAGCGAGATAACCATAACTGCGCGGAAAATAGATACCTTTGATATATCCATCGAGCCCTACGAGGACTGCTGCACGGTATTTACTCCCAAGCACCCGAAGACCCGTCCCACAGCAGAGCTTATCCGCGGCGCAATAGCAGCCTTTGACTTTGAGCCCCTTCTCGCCGAGGCAGTGGAAAACACCGAGCTGAAGCATATAAAAATCCAGAACTGAGGAGACTTTTTCATGAAAAAGAGCATAACGATGTCCGCTCCCGCAAAGGTCAATCTTTATCTTGACGTAAAACGGAAAAGAGCGGACGGCTATCACGATATTGAAAGCATAATGCAGAGCATAAGCCTCTGCGACTATGTGACCGTTTCCATTGATACGGAGGAAAAGTCCGACAGGGTGACCATAACCTGCACTGACCCTGATGTCCCCACAGGCGAGGATAACATCTGCACGGGAGCAGTCCGCAGCTTCTTTGAATACTGCGGAGACGGCAGCTGCGGCGTGGATATCCACATCGAAAAGCATATCCCGATGCAGGCAGGTCTCAGCGGCGGAAGCACCGACGCAGCTGCAGTAGTTGCTGCGCTAAATAATCTTACAGGCGTATGGCTGGACTCCGAGGAGCTGTGCAATATCGGCTCAGATTCGGGCGCAGACGTGCCCTTCTGCATCGTGGGCAGAACACAATACTGCACGGGAAAGGGCGACATGCTCCGACAGCTTTCCTATCTGCCGGACTGCTTCTTTGTGGTGGCAAAGGGCAGGGAGTCCGTCTCCACTGCGGCGGCTTATAAGAAAATCGACGAGGAGGATATCCAGCCCATTGATACCGAGGATATCGCCGCAGCCTTCTGCTCGGGAAATATCGAGGAGATAGCGCCTTACTGTCAGAACATCTTCGAGCAGGCAGTTGACCTTCCCGAAGTAAAGGACATCAAGGAGATAATGCTCGAATCGGGAGCATTATGCTCTGTAATGACAGGCAGCGGCTCCGCAGTTTTCGGCATATTCAAGGAGACCTCGGACGCCTCCCGCTGCGCCGACAGACTTACGGGCAGCGGTTATTTTGCAGCGGTGGCTATCCCCGTAAGAGCGGGGGTTTCCGTGAAGAACGACTGATATTACATCAATACGGCAAGCAGCAGCAGGATAGCTCCGCCGATATAGCCTGTATTGAACCTCAGCTTTGATGACAGCTTCCGTCCCAGAGCGGAGCAAAGCTCAATGGAGACAAATCCTATGACAAATGCACATATCAGCATAGCAAAGCATTCAGTGCGGGTCAATCCCGCAAGACCTGCGGAAAGTCCCGTGACGGCTGAATCAGCAGATAGTCCCGCTCCGAGGACTGCCGCTTCGGAAAAGCTCAGCATGCAGTCCTTGTTGCGGTCGGCGCAGTCTGCTTCGGATTCGTCGATGCACACGCACAAGGGATATTTTTTCTCCTTCCCGCTGCCCTTAAGATAGTATTTGCAGAGCATGACTATCCCGAGCACGGCAAGAAGTATCTTCCCTGCGGCGCGGCAGAGGTTTTCATTCAGATGTGTACAGATAACGTCTCCGAACAGCGCGGGTAGCATCAGAAACAGTGCTCCCTCGGCACTTATGACGGCGGCGGACAGATGAGGTATCTTAATTCCGCCGCTGCCTATGGCAAACGCCGCGGCGGCAAGATCAAGAGATACCGCAGCGGCAAACAGCAATACGGCAGGATCCATATTCAAAAGCTCCTTTGGCGAATATTCATCAGTATATCTTATTCCGCCTCGGAGAAAGGGTGAATGAGCTTTGGCTGTCATCAAAAATCAAAACAGCCCTTGACAAAGCAGTTTTTTTGTGATATAATAATACTT
>JBJFHQ010000034.1:0-4584 GCA_051893755.1 Oscillospiraceae bacterium | reverse complement strand
GTATCCGAGGCTATGGACGAGGCGTTCGGATTCCTTAGTAAAAGGAAAGATCATACAGCATGAAGTACCGCTGCGGACAGAAAATAGCAAATAGCGGACAAGTAGCGGACAAGCCCAAAAATCAGACAAAAAGAAAACTCGCAAGCAACGCATCTACGTTGTTTGCGAGCAAGTGAACTGGTGACCCGTACGGGAATTGAACCCATGATTACGCCGTGAAAGGGCGTCGTCTTAACCTCTTGACCAACGGGCCATATGGTAGCGGCAGTGAGACTTGAACTTACGACCTACCGGGTATGAACCGGTTGCTCTAGCCAGCTGAGCTATGCCGCCATATGATCGACTTACGGAAAATCAACATTTTTCTTTGAAAGTGTTTCTTATTTCCTGCGACTATATTATTATATACCATATCCCGACAAAAGTCAATAGTTTTTTTGAAAAAAAGTTGGATTTGTTAATATTGTACATTAATGGTTGCGCTTATTTACAAAACGGTGTTGTAATTGCACAGAATTGAGACTGTCCCGTCCGTAGATTTGGTGAATATACGCAGACAATATATATCATCAAGGGAATCTGACGAGCCGGGATATCTTGCAAAGGTCATCTCAAATCTGCAGCTTTTGCTATCCGGACTGATATCGGTTATTTTTTTCTCTGAATCAATAGCAGTAATTATTTCTTCGCGTTTGTCACCGCTGCTGTCGTAGCATATGAGCTTGATATTATCCGATGTGATCATGTTCATCGAGGCTTCATCTGCTTTCGCATCAAGGATCACGGTTATCCTGCCGTTGTTGTTACTGTATTTTTTGATCTCAAACTCATAGATTTCTCCGCTGAAAGCCTTTTTTTCGGCATGTATCGGTACAGTTTCTTCAGTGCTGACATTGAAAAAATTCGTATGATATAAAAAGTCCGTTTTCAGAGCCAGAGTTATCATTATCAGTGAAATTGCAGCTGTTGCTCCGATGACTATAAGTACTGATTTTACTGTTTTTTTGCGGAACTCAGCAGTATATTCATTATTGCTGACATATTTTTCTGTTTCATTTTTCATTTTATTTCCTCCTGTTATCAGGTTGTCTCCGATTCGGAATATTTATTGAAAAGCCATAATGCGCTGCGATAGTCTACTCCTCTTACACGGTGAGATTTTGTATACTCCGAGTTTGTGTAAACGATAAAATCGCAGGAACCGTTCATCTGCTGAAAGATATTCCTTGAAATGACTATTTTGGATATTCTTTCCTCGGGAACAAGAATGGTGTGAAACTCATAACCGCGGCAGTACTTCAGGCAAACCACTCTCTGACTGTAGGATATCCCGCTTGTGAAGAAAGCGGCAGTCTTTACGATAAGCATCCATAAAACAGGGACCTGCGCCATTATCATTGTGAAGAAGATGACATCGAACCATTCCTTGAATAAATATATCAGTACCCCTGCCGCCAAAGTTATCAGATTCAGAATGATAGCGGGCGGACCGACATATCTCCAGATATATCTGAATCTGATAGGTATCGTATCGGCTTCCCACTCCATGTCGGGGAAGATGCGCTTTAAGATGCTGCGGACCTTTCCGGATTTTGAAATGGGTATAAACACAGGTATCTCATTTTTTCCCTTGCCGTAGCCCGAGCAGTTTACATTCACCGACATAACGCGGAAAAGCTTCATCAGCAGATTCTGCCGCAGATCGGCATAGTTTATATGACTTCTCTGAATGTGATATTTCCGCTGCGTCAGAAAGCCGTCGCTGATAGTGACGGAATCTCCGCGCTTTTCAAAGGTAAAGTGCATATGTCTCAGAAGATTTCCTGCGAAGGATATGAACCATCCGATGAAAATGATGATAGCTATTGTGATAGTCACAGTAGGTATCTTTGCGATGATATACAGTGCCTTTTTGTTCACAGTCTCCGCAGCAGAGTTTACTGCGTTGAAAAACGTGTTCTGCAGAGTATCTCCCACGATATCTCCCGCATTGATAAGCAGTGCCCCGAGAAGGGTGACTCCCGACAGAGCAGATGAAAACAGCAGCGAGAACGACACCAGCGAGCCCTTTGATATACGGCTGGTATAGACGTTTTCGTCCATATCCTGCCGCTTTACTATTGAAAATATCCTGTCAACGTCATCGTCGCGCATGATAAGCTTGACATCGGGGGAGGTCTTTTTCATCCCTGTGGATTTTGCGTCCGTGTCGATCAGAATGTAAGAGCATTTCAGCGGATACATCCAGGTATATTTTTCCGCGGTGATAGCGGAGATCTTCGAGTATGGTATTTCCGAAGCCTGCTTTGCGATGAAGCCGTTGATATAGAGTATGCTGTTTTCGTCAAGCTTGTATTCGGTAAAAAACCAGCGCAGCCAGGCAAGCAGGAAAAAGAAAACAATGATCAGAATATCCCACCACATCACCCGCATCAGGTGGACAAGGTTAAAGCTGTATGCGATAAGTGCACGCATTACGGGGATGAGAAGGATCCAGAAATATTTATTTGTATATCTCAGGACAGCGATAGGATGCTGATGTCTGATGTTGCTTTTTTCTTTTTTTCGTCTGCGTCTTGCCTGATGAAGTCGATGCTTTGAAAATTTCAATTGGAGCCTCCTAAGTCTTTCCGTTTCTGCGCAGGATCTCGGTGATCTCCCTGTAATCCTCGTCGGAAAGGAACAGCATTGCCATAGTGCCGCCAAGGGCGCTGACAATAATGAAATTGAAGCTGCTGAGTGCCGAAAGCGGGAGAGATATCCCCGAAAAATACTGTATAGCCGAAAGCTTCATGATCTGCTTGGTCTTTGTCAGGAAGCCCGACTGAGAGATTATCTCCGTGCTTGTTATGGTATATTGAAGGGACCTGTGCCACAGCCGCAGAAAGATCACGGCGAAGATCACGTATGCGGCAATAAAGACAATAATTGCCGTGTATATGATTATTTCGGGTACTGAACGTTCCTTTTCAAAGAGATTCGGGTACATTATTTCGATCTTTTCAAGAAGGAACTTCAGCAGTGCGATAATGACTGCAGTGGCAAAGGTGGTTATTGCCAGAAGAAAGGAATATCCTTTTTTATCGGAACGATAGGTTTTCATTGATCCTCCGGAGTCTGTATTATTATGTTTGGCAAAGCGCAGACAAAAAAGCGGTTTGCAGATGTTTAATGAATATATGTATACAAATTTAATATATTTATTATAGCACGTTTTTCATTAAAATGGAAGAGTTTCAGAAAAAAATATAAAAAAACTGAAAACTTTTTGTTCGGAAAGGGATATACCACGCTATGGAAAAAATATACAAGATCATATCGGAAATAAACGGCGTTCTTTGGGGAGATTTTTTCATTGCGGCAATATTTGCAGCCTGCATATATCTTTCGGTAAAAAGCGGCTTTGTTCAGCTGAAGATAGGAGCGCTGTTCAGAGAGACCTTCGGAGGCGGCAGAAAAGGGGAGGGGAGAGCGCGTTTTCGGGCAATATCCACTGCGCTTGCCGCTTCGATGGGTACAGGAAATATCATAGGAACTGCCGCTGCTCTTGCTGTCGGAGGGGAGGGAGCGGTGCTGTGGATGATCATAACTGCATTGTTCGGAATGGCAGCCGCATACGGAGAAAACTATCTGGGTGCGGAGTATCGCGGAAGGGACGAAAGCTGCGTTCCGCCTATGGCGTACATGCGGGACATTCCATTCGGACGGGCAGCCTCGGCGGTATATGCCGCAGCATGTATAGCCGCAGCCTATTTCATGGGTAATATGATACAGGGAAATGCCGTATGCAAAGCAGCTTCATCGGCTTTTTCAATAGATATTCATATTGCTGCCGCAGTATTCGCGGTCATTGGCGGAGCGGTGATACTGGGAGGAACAAAGCGGATATCCTCGGCAGCCGAAAAGCTTATTCCCTTTGCATCTGTAGTATACATATTGTTTTCGCTGGCAGCGGTGACAGTAAATATCGACAAGCTTGGCAGTGCGGTGGAGAGCATTGTCAGCGGTGCGTTCGGGATAAAGGCAGCTGCCGGCGGAGCAGCGGGGTATGCTGTGAGAAATGCGGTGAGCACGGGACTTCGACGCGGAATCTTTTCCAACGAGGCAGGTATGGGAAGCTCGGTGCTGGTCCATGCCCGATGCGGCTGCAAAAGTCCTGACAGCGCAGGAAAATGGGCGGCATGCGAGGTTTTTATCGACACGGTCATATGCTGTACGCTCACTGCGCTGGTGCTGATAACAGTCGGTGCCGATTATTCCTCAGAGACTGCGGTCTCGGACGCATTTTCGTCGGTATTCGGAAACGCGGGAAGGCTGTTCGTAACTTTTTCGGTGATCATCTTTGCCGCAGCCTCAATGCTGGGGTGGTGCTGCTACGGAGAGCTGGCGCTTAAGGGCTTTACCGACAAAAAAGGCTGGATATATGCTTATCGTCTGCTGCATGTTGTGCTGCTGTACATTGGGGGAGTATCGCAGATGAAGCTTTTATGGCAGACTGCGGATCTGTGCGACTGGATAATGATAACAATAAACATGACCGCCGTGATCATCCTCTTCAAAGGGAATGACCACGGCGGGGAAAAC
>JBJFHQ010000033.1:0-20956 GCA_051893755.1 Oscillospiraceae bacterium | reverse complement strand
TTTATGACGACGGATTTCGGCAGCGGGGCAAGCATAAAATTCAATAGTTAATTGGTGGAGCAATATCTTATTTCCTCTTTTTGGACGATACCACAGCAGCTGCAAGAGCTAATGCACCAACTGCACCGATAACGGTAATACCCGCATTTCCCGTGGGAACGCTTTCGTCGGAGCTGTCCGTGGGCGGAGTATATGTCACGGTCTCCTCTTCCTCGGGAGCATTTGCCTGAATCGACTCGCTCAGCAGCTCATATATAACGCCATGTCCTTCCTTGTTGGGGTGGATATCCATTTCAGGAATATTGGTGTACTCTTCGGCATGACCCTTGAACGCCGAATATACGTCGATAATATAAGCAGTCTCATGCTCTGCCGCAGCATTTTCGATAGCACCGTTAAGCTGCGGGAGCATATTTTCCGCAGCCTCGGAGTAGGCCTCCATGCCCTCTACGTCCTCAAAGGGGTCATAAACTGTGAGGATATACACATTCACATCGGGATTCACTTCATATATCTTGTCAAGGATACCTGTGACGTTTTCCTCGGTAAGACCGATATCAACGTTGTTCACTGCATTTATCACTGCGCCCTCGATATCCATTTCCATTGCCTTTTCCATGAAATCCTCTTGGGTCATGGTACCGTCCTTGATGCCCTGAAGTATTTCCGGGTCGGACATCATCGACATCTGGATAGCCGTTACCATTGGCATAAGGAAATCATTTCCGCCAATAGATATCACAATATCGTCCGCATTTTCAGCTGCGGAAATAGTATCCTCATCGGACAAGGCCTCCAGCAGCTGAGCGGAGGTCCTGCCGTCAACGGCAAGATTGGTATAAGACGAATGATCTGCAGAAAGACGATTTGCAAAGCTGTCTGCGGCGGAAGAATTATCTCCCGATACATAGCCCTCAAGCCCATAGCCTGTGGTGATAGAATCGCCCAGCACCAGCAGAGAGCCGGTTTCCTCGGCATAGGCATGAACTGCCGTCATTGACAGCACTGCGGCGGATAACATGATCGAAGCAACTTTTTTGTTCATAGCAATTTCCTTTCTTATCGTTGTATTCTTATGATAGAATTGCGTGGATATTCCTTTCCCTCGGGTGCGGGCATGGAGAATTTCATCGCTGCATGGCAGGTATTCTCCACAGACTCGCCGTTTTCGTCCCGCAGGTCGGTAACGGTCACCCTGTCAAATTCCCGTCCCGGAGCCATTATCTCCACGGTATCACCAAGGGAGAATTTATTCTTCTGAACGCAGTAGATACGTCCGTCACGGGTCTCCTCAACCATTGCGGCAGCGTCGTATTCGCGGATATATCCGCTGTCGGCGTAATACTGGCTCTCCTCGGGACGTCCGTAGAAAAATCCCGTGCAGTAGCTGCGGTGGCTTATCTTAAAGACCTCCTGACGAAGCCATTCTGGAAGGGTGAAATTATCGGGGTCCTTTTTGAGGATATCCGCCGCCATGCGATAGGCGTTTGTCACCACAGACACGTAGTATGCGGACTTCGCGCGTCCCTCTATCTTAAGGCTCATAACGCCTGCCTTTACCACGTCGTCGATATGGTCAAGCATGCACATATCCTTTGAATTAAGGATATATGTGCCCTTTTCGTCCTCAAAAATGGGGAAATACATACCGTCCCGCTTTTCCTCCATGAGATAATAGCCCCAGCGGCAGGGCTGCGCACACTGTCCGCGGTTAGGGTCTCGGGCGGTGAGATACTGGCTCAGCAGACATCTTCCCGAAAAGGAAACGCACATCGCTCCGTGAACGAATGCTTCGATATCCAGCTCGGCAGGAGTTTTTGCGCGTATCTCCGCGATCTCCTCCAGTGAAAGCTCACGGGCAAGTACCACTCGCTTTGCGCCCATATTGTAAAGCTCGTTGGCAGAGGCATAGTTGACGATACCCGTCTGGGTGGACATGTGGATCTCCATATCGGGAGCGTATTTTTTTATCATTGCAAGCAGTCCCAGATCGGCAACTATCAGCGCATCAACGCCCGCAGCTACGGCTTCCTCGATATACTGTCGGAAGCTGTCCACCTCGTCATTTCGGGGAAGGATATTGCAGGTAAGATAGACCTTGACATTTTTCTGATGAGCCTTATCCACAGCCGCTTTCAGCTGCTCGTAGGAGAAATTCTTCGGACCTGCTCTCATGCCGAAGGTCTCCCGTCCCAGATAGACCGCGTCTGCTCCGTAATCGAGAGCTGCGTCAAAGCACTCCGTATCTCCCGCAGGAGCGAGTATTTCAATATTGCTGTATTTATTATCCATATTATTTCCTTTGATATTATTTTTATTAGAAATATTTTAGCACTTTTTCCGTGCGGTGTCAAGAGCGTTTCGGTCGAAAATCCGCAAAGTATTTTATTTAAAATCTCCGAACTCCGCCAAACAGAAACAAATCTTTAACATTTGCATGTTATAATAGTCTCATAAGATAAACTTTTCCGACCAAGAGGGATCTATTATGTTTAAAATACTGGTATTAGAGGACGACAAGGAGCTAAACCGCACAGTCTGCGCCTTTCTTGACAACAGCGGCTATCAAGCCGTGGGCTGCCTTAACGCCGAGGACGCTTACGATAAAATGTACGAGACCGTATTCGACCTGATAGTGTCGGATATCATGATGCCGGGTATCGACGGCTTTGAGTTTGCAAAGACTGTCCGCTCCCTTAACGAAAATATCCCCATACTTTTCATGACCGCACGGGACGATTTCGAATCCAAGCAGCGGGGCTTCCGCGTTGGAATCGACGACTACATGGTCAAGCCCGTTGACCTTGACGAGCTTTTCCTGCGGATAGGCGCCCTCCTGCGCCGAGCAAAGATAGCTTCCAGCCGCAAGCTGGAAATAGGCGGCTTTGTCATGGACGCCGACGAACACACCGCTTACCTCAATGGCGAGGAAATTCCCATGACCGCACGGGAATTCAGCATACTGTACAAGCTTTTGTCCTATCCGAAAAAGACCTTCACCCGAACTCAGCTCATGGACGAATTCTGGGATGTCAACACCGAATCGGGTCCCCGAACAGTGGACGTGTATATGACAAAGCTCCGCGCAAAGCTGGCGGAATGCCATGATTTTGAGATAGTGACCGTCCACGGCTTAGGCTACAAGGCGGTGATAAAATGATACAGGCAAGGGCTGTTATCAATGGGATGCTGTCATTTTTCAGAGTTTTTCTGCTGTTCTTTGCGCTGGTGGCATTTGTTATCACCTGCACATTTATGCTGTCGTTCAGGTCGGTCGAGCTCCCCGAAGAGGACGTGCGTGCATTTGCTCCTATTGCATTTATCAACGTTATCGTGCTGGCGCTGGTGTTTGAGATAATTGACTATATCCGCAGAAGGGTGACCGTGGACCGTCCCGTAAAGGAGATACAGGAAGGACTTAAAAGGCTGAAAAACGGCGATTTCAGCGCAAGGATATCCATTTCAGCAGACAGATACAGCAAGTTTTCCGAGATAGCGGATAGCATAAATCTTCTGGCAGAGGAGCTTTCGGGGGTGGAAACACTGCGCTCTGATTTTATCGCCAGCGTTTCTCACGAGCTGAAAACTCCGCTGGCTGTAATGCAGAATTACGGAACAATGCTTCAGTCCCACGACCTGCCCGTGGAAAAGCGTATCGAATATGCACGGTCCATAACCGAAGCCTGCCGCAGACTGGCAGACCTTATCACCAATATCCTAAAGCTTAACAAGCTGGAAAATCAACAGATATATCCGTCCGTCACGGCATACGATCTTTCCGAACAGCTCTGCGAATGTGTTCTGCAGTTCGAGGACGTCTGGGAGCGAAAGGATATCGAAATAGAAACGAGCCTTGACGAAAGCGTTATGATAAGCTCCGACCCGCAGCTTCTGGGGCTTGTCTGGAACAATCTGCTGTCCAATGCCTTCAAATTCACCGATGAGGGCGGCTGTGTTTCGGTGAAGCTGACCGCGGACGAAGCCTATGCCATGGTACAGATATCTGACACGGGCTGCGGCATGTCTCCCGAAACAGGCGCGCACATCTTCGAGAAATTCTATCAGGGCGATACCTCCCACAGCGTTCAGGGAAACGGTCTGGGACTTGCTCTTGTAAAGCGGGTGGTGGATATCGTTCAGGGCGAGATAAGCGTGGAAAGTGCAGTCGGAAAGGGAAGCACATTTACCGTAAAAATACGGAGGGGCATGCATGAAGGATCTGAAAACCGCATTTAAAAAGTTGTTATATCCCCGATGGTGGGTAATGATACTGCTGACGCTCATCAGCGCAGCCGCACTGGTGTATATTTTTGTCAAAGGCTATGATACGCACCCTGTTTCCTATGTAATATATGTTTTATCTGCATATACACTTACCGTTGTCTGCATTTTCTTTGCAAGGGTGCTGCCGCAGAAATACCGCGCTGCCAAGCAGATAGTCTACGGTCACCCCATAGGCGGACGATTTATGACCGACCCCGGATTCAAGACTCATGTCACGCTGTACTGTTCGCTGGCGATAAATATGCTGTACGCGGCGGCGAACATGTTTTCGGGGATATTTTACCGTTCGGTATGGTCTGTGACGCTGTCCGTGTACTATATCATTCTGGCGGTGATGCGCTTTCTGCTGGTGAGATTCGTTGACCGCGTGGGGATAGGCAGGGACAGAGTACGTGAGCTGAAAAGCTATCGAATGTGCGGACTGATACTGCTCACGCTGAACATCGTGCTGGCAGGAGTCGTGATACTGGTCATCAGGAAGAATCAGCGGTTTGAATATGCGGGCGTGCTTATCTTCGTCATGGCGGCGTACACGTTTTACATAACCATCGCCGCAGTTATCGATCTTGTGAAATACAGAAAATACAACAGTCCCGTTATGTCGGCAGCAAAGGTCATCAATTTTGCGGCAGCGCTGGTCTCCATGCTGTCACTGGAAACGGCGATGCTCTCCCGATTCGGCAGCGAGGACAGCTCCCCCTATTTCGACCGCATTATGATAGGAGCCACAGGCGCGGGAGTTTTCGTGATAATAGTCACCGTTTCGGTCTATATGACGATACGTTCCACCAAGGAGATAAAAAGACTGAAAAACGCTGTTTTGCAGCAGGATAAGCAAGGAGCATGAAAAATGGACGATAACAATAAAGAGACCTTCACCTACAGATATTCGGCAGTCGAACAGGATGAGATAAAAAAAATACGGCAGAAATATCTGCCCGAGGAGTCGGACAAAATGGCTCAGCTGCGCAAGCTTGACCATAGCGTCACCCGCAAGGGAATGGCAGTCTCAATAAGCGTCGGAGTTGTGGGAACACTGCTGCTCGGCGTGGGAATGTGCTGCACAATGGTCTGGGCAGACAGCTTTTTCGTCCTCGGCATTATCGTGGGCATCATCGGCATAGCCATATTATCCGCAGCATATCCGCTGTACAGCCACATCACGAAAAAGGAGCGGGAAAAGATAGCTCCCGAAATAATCCGCCTTACCGATGAGCTGATGAAATAACAACGCCGTGCCGCCTGACAGACGGCACGTATTTTTGCGCAGACAAAACAAGGCAGCCCCGTCATTTCGGCAGGGCTGCCTTGTTTCACATATTGTCTTTTTTGAGGCGTTCCTTTGCTTCCTCGACGGTCTCGCCCTCGCGGGTGAGAAAGCTGTCCACAAACTTGTCGGATATCTTTTCAAATCCGCTCACTGCGCCGTTTTCGATTTTCTTGTAGCCCGAGACCACGCCTTCTTCGATCTTCTTATATCCGCTCACCACGGCGTTTTCTATCTTTTTGTTTGCTTCAACGAGCTTTGACTTTGCCATGATATTACTCTCCTTTTTCCATTATCTTCTCGCTCAGCTCAAGGATACGTCCCGCATATTTTTCCCTGCGTGAAGCCAGTATCTTCTTGAATATAGGATAGTTGATGATCGCCATAAGCATGCCTATTATCCCGATAACGATACCGGGAGCCATTGGCTCGGATATGCCAAGTGATGCGCCGATGTCCGTCATCACGAGGCTCATTCCCGCGCCCATGATGATTGCGCTTATCGTTCCGAAAACATATCCGAAAGCATTGGCGGGGCGCTTCACCTCGGCGTCAAGTGCTTTAAGAGCGTCCAGCTCCTGCTGTGCGGTGTCCTTTTCCATGTACTGAGTGCGTATCCTCTGTACAATAAAATCCTTATCGTTTTTGTTCATAAATATCGCCATTCCTTTCGCATTTGCTGTTTATTACATTTTTATTATACGATCACTCTGTTTTTGAGATGTTTGCGAAATGTTTGAGAAATGTTAATCTCACAGCATATATACTGCCCTCTATTGCAAACAACAAAGTTGTTTGCAATAGAGGGCAGTATGTACGATGGCTCTGGCGGCTTTGCCGCCGCTCGGCAATAAAATTGCCGAGCATTGCAAAATCGTAGATTTTGCAATAGAGGATAGTATAAAAAAAAGCAGACAGAAAAACTGCCTGCTTTTTGCTTTGAAAAGCGAAATTATTCGATAGCCTTAGCCTTTTCAAATATCTCCTTGACCTCGTCGGAGGGCTCCTTGTCGATAAGCGAGACCACAACGGTTACAATAATGGAAAGGATAAATCCGGGAACGATAGAGTACATCACTCCGCCCAGATGAAGGATATTGTCCCAGATAAGCACTGTTCCTGCGCCTGTGATGATGCCCGCAACAGTTCCCTTAAGGGTAAGTCTCTTCCAGTAAAGGGACAGCAGTATCGCAGGTCCGAAGGCTGCGCCGAAGCCTGCCCATGCGTTGGAAACTATGCCCATGATAGAATCCTTGGGGTCAAGAGCAAGTATGCAGGCAATGACCGAGATCACCATAACAGAGCCGCGGCTCACCCACATGAGAGTCTTGTCGGAGACCTCCTTCTTGACAACTACCTTGAAGAAGTCGTTTGCCACTGCAGATGCAGTTACCAGCAGCTGGCTGTCCGCCGTACTCATGATAGAAGCCAGCACCGCCGAAAGCAGCACGCCCGCGATAACTCCCGGGAACAGCATTTTAACTACCTTGATGAAGATAAGCTCCTGTTCCGCAGAGCCCAGATATATTCCCTGTGAATCGAGGTAAACTCTTCCGAGGATACCGATAAGAACCGCAGCACCCAGAGAGATGATAACCCAGATGATAGCGATTATCGCGGATTTCTTTACGCTCTTTGCGTCCTTTATCGCCATAAAGCGGACGAGAATGTGCGGCATTCCGAAATATCCCAGTGCCCACGCAAGGTCACTGATAATAGCCGATGCGCTTCTTCCTTCAAATAATGAAGCAAAGCCTGCGGTGCTCTGACCCTCTTCAACGATCTTGGCTGTGCCTGCGATCATATCGGGGCTGAAATTGTCAATGGAGCAGATAAGCGTGATTGGAACAGCTGCGATTGCGATTATCATAAGCAGTCCCTGAATGAAGTCGGTCCATGCAACTGCGCTGAATCCGCCCATAAAGGTGTAGGACACGATGATAAGCGCCGAAATGATAACAGCTGCCTTGGTGTAGGTTGCATTGGTGCTGTCGATGTTGAATACTACCTGAAAGAGCTTTCCGCCCGAAACGAATGCCGATGTGGTATACACCAAAAAGAATATGAAAATTACCACTGCGCATACAAGACGTACTATAGGACTGTCCGCCTTGAAGCGGTTCTGAAGATACTGCGGTATGGTGATAGAATTGCCCGCAGCCTCGGTAAAGCGTCTCAAAGGCTTAGCCACGAATGCCCAGTTCAAAATAGTACCAATGGCAAGACCGATAGCTATCCAGTAGTTGCCCATACCTGTTGCATAAGCTGCGCCGGGAAGACCCATAAGTATCCAGCCGCTCATGTCGGAGGCCTGAGCTGACATTGCAGTTACCCAGCTGTTGAGCCCGCGTCCTGCAAGGAAGTAGTCGCTCATTTTTTTGCTTTTGTTAGAGAAATAGAAGCCGATGCCCAGCATCATAAGCAGATAGACCACAAAGGCTATCAGCACGGGAACGTCGGCATTTGCGAAAAACCCCATTTAATTAACCATCCTTTTCTTTGATTTAATATAGTAATGCTATATTTTAATATTATACTACATTTTCTCCCTTAATGTGTGAACATACGGTTAATTATGGGACGATTTTGAATTTTTGATGATATCAGCCGTCATTTTTACTGTCTTATCAGCCATATATTTCTCCGTTAATATTTCAAAGAGATCTTATAGCTTACGATAAGGTCAACAACGATCATCGCAAAGAAGATAATCCCCGACAGCACCATGCACACCCACCCCTTTGTGAACAGCGCAAGTAAGAATATCAGTGCTCCCGCCGCCATAAGGGATATCCCTGCTATGCGCTGGGAAATTTTCCATATCTCCTCGTTTTTCATAGTCCACGAGGTGCGGAAGCCTATTGCTCCGTTCATGCGCAGCTTTGGCATATAATTGCCCAGGAATATGAACAGCAGCCCCATAATTCCGAATTCCAGCGAATAAAAATCCGCCTCGTCCGACAGATTGTTCACATTCTTGTAGGCATTGTACAGGAAAATGTACGTTAATGCATTGAATATCACCAGCACAGTCACTCCTGCGATCAGCGTGACCTTCTCATTGTTGCTGCCCGACTGTTCCTTTTTCGCGGCAAGCCTTGCCATGCTGAGCATCAGCAGTCCCATAAGCAGATTCACCCCGGGAAGCAGCAGCATTTCGTACTTGCTGCCCCAGCGGTCCACAGCGCCGTCTGTGCCATAGTGGGCGGGGATATCGTCAGGGAGTATCTGCAGTGCTATTGCCGTCACCGCAAAGGGCAGAAGTATCAGGATAATGTAAACTGCTTTCATTGCCTTGCTTTTCATTGATGTTTCCTCCTTTTAAGCCGTCTATCCAAATTGCCACCTCGTCCAGCACGGACAGGTCAAGCTCGTAGTAGATGAAGTTCTTATACCTTGTCTCGTAGATTATCTCCGCCCTTTTAAGCTTTGAAAGATGATAGGACAGCGCCTGCGGAGACATCTCCAGCGCCGCAGCCAGGTCCCCCGAGCTTATCTTCCCCTCCTTCAGCTTGTAGATTATCTTCCGTGCAGTCTCGTCCGCAAGGGCGGACAGTATCTCATTCACTCCCAAAATATCGCCTGCTTTCTATTTAAATTTTTCTTTAAATAGATTATAGCACAGCTTTCCTCGTTTGTCAATATGTATTTCAAAAATATTTTAAATAATAAGATATGCAAAAGCACTTGACATCAGTACGATTTCGTACTATAATACTATTTGTCCGATTTCGTACCAAAGGAGCGATTCTTATGATAACGATCAACAGCGAAATGAAGAGGTTCAATCATCTGACCTCAGAGATAAACGCCGCATATCACGAAGCCTCGGTAAAGCTGGGCATATCCGACAGCGCCATGCAGATACTATATACGGTAAACAGCTGCGGTTCGTCCTGCCAGATAAGCGATGTCTGCCGCCTGACAGGCATCAGCAAGCAGACCATAAACTCCGCTCTGCGCAGGCTCGAACAGGAGGACATAATCCGCCTCGAAAAAAGCGGCGGCAGGAACAAACGGATAATCCTGACCCAAAAGGGACTGGCTCTGTCGGAGCGCACCGTAATAAAAATAATCGGGATCGAAAACAGGATCTTCGACAGCTGGACGGAGGAAAAACGAGCCCTATATCTCTCGCTTACGCAGGATTATCTGGATATGTTCCGCGAACAGATCGAACAGCTTGACCTATCGGAGAACAATACATGAACATTCAGCTTTCAGACCACTTTTCATACAAAAAGCTTCTTCAATACACATTCCCGTCTATCATTATGATGATATTCACGTCGATATACGGCGTTGTGGACGGATTCTTCGTATCAAACTTTGTGGGAAAGACTCCCTTTGCGGCGGTCAACTTCATCATGCCCTTTCTGATGATACTCGGAGCAATAGGCTTCATGTTCGGAACAGGCGGCAGCGCACTGATAGCCAAGACCATGGGCGAGGGCGACCATGATAAGGCAAACCGCATTTTCTCGCTTATCATATATGTTTCACTTGTCTGCGGAGTTGTCATCGCTGTTCTCGGCATCGCCTTTATCGGACAGATAGCCGCCTTTCTCGGCGCAGAGGGCGAAATGCTGGATAACTGCGTTTTATACGGCAGGATAATCCTTCTTGCATTGCCGTCATATATACTCCAATTTGAGTTCCAGAGCTTCTTTTCCGCTGCGGGAAAACCACGTATCGGACTTGCAGTGACTATTGCGGCAGGGGCTGCCAATATGATACTTGATGCGCTGCTGGTGGCGGTGTTATCACTGGGACTGGCAGGAGCTGCGGCGGCAACTGCGGCAAGCCAGCTCATTGGCGGGATAGTGCCGCTCATATACTTTGCAGGGAAAAATGACAGCCTGCTGCATCTCACCAAAACAAGCTTCGACGGCAGAGCAATACTGAAAGCCTGCACCAACGGCTCCTCGGAGCTTATGTCTAACATCTCCATGTCGATAGTCGGCATGCTGTACAACGTTCAGCTGATGAAATACGCAGGGGAAAACGGCGTTGCGGCATACGGCGTGCTGATGTACGTGAACATGATATTCCTTGCAGCGTTTATCGGCTACGCAGTGGGGACTGCGCCTGTTACGGGCTATCATTTCGGCGCAGGAGATACTGCGGAGCTAAGAAGCATACTGAAAAAAAGCGCGGCGGTCATCGGTGTATTTGCGGTATGTATGCTTATCCTTGCAGAGCTGCTGGCATATCCTCTGGCGAAGATATTCGTGGGCTACGACGATGAGCTAATGGAGCTTACTCTGCAGGCGTTCAGGATATTTTCCTTTTCATTCCTGTTTGCAGGCTTTTCCATATTCGGCTCATCATTTTTTACCGCACTGAACGACGGTCTCACCTCGGCGCTGATATCCTTTCTGAGAACGCTGGTTTTCCAGATAGCGGCGGTCATTATCCTGCCGCTGATATTCGGCATCAACGGGATATGGATATCCATTGTCGCCGCAGAAGTCATCTCCGCTGTTGTAACGATAATTTTCATCTTCGGCAAGAAAAACAGGTATCATTATCTGTAATGCTCGCTATATTTTTGCTTGAACGGATATTGACATCTCCCCCAAAACGCAGTATAATATAAAAAGGACAAAGAGGTTCACAGGAAGCTCTTTGTCTTTTTTTGTGAAAGGAAGATATTTATGAAAAAACCCATAATAGGCGTGCTGCCCCTCATCGACGAGCAGCGGGACAGCTTTTGGATGCTCCCCGGATATTTTAACGGAATTATCGCTGCGGGAGGTATCCCCGTTATGCTGCCCCTTAGCACCGACAGGGAAATGCTGTCACAGCTTGCCGATACATATGACGGATTTCTCTTCACAGGCGGTCAGGACGTCTCCCCCGCACTTTACGGAGAAGATACTCTGCCGCAGTGCGGTGAGGTATTGCAGCCTCTCGACGAAATGGAAAATATCCTGCTCACCGACCTTATCCGACGGGACAAGCCCATTCTCGGCATCTGCCGCGGCATTCAGTTCATAAATGCCGCTCTGGGCGGTACCCTCTTTCAGGATATCCCCTCGCAGAAGCCCTCGCAGACCGAGCATCATCAGTCCCCGCCCTACGATGTTCCTATACATAACGTAACTGTTTCCGAAGGAACTCCTCTGCATAAGCTGCTCGGTCAGTCGGAGATACGGGTGAACAGCTATCATCATCAGGCGGTAAAAAAACTGTCCCCGAAGCTCATGCCCATGGCATACTCCGAGGACGGACTTATCGAAGGTGTGTACATGCCCGATAAAAAATATATCATGGCAGTTCAGTGGCACCCCGAGCTTTCCTATTTAAAGGATAACAACAGCTTCCTCATTTTTGAAAGCTTTATAAAAGCGTGCCGTTAATCCTCCGAGGTCAGACGGCGGATAAGCTCCCTGTCCGAGTCGGAGTTTATGCGGTATTCCGTTCTTGAATAGAATCCGCCGTTTGTGTCCCATATCACGGGAACAAAGCCGTTTTCTGCAAGCTTTGTCAGCACTATCTCCAGACACTCGGTGGAGTCGGTATGCTCCGCTCCCGCCGCGAAATTCTGCGGAGGATAGTAAGCCGTGGTCTCGCCCATAAATACGGGGATATTCTTTGCGGTGAACGCCTCGTTCAGCTCTTCTATCTGTCTGTCGATGTAGTCCAGCCAGCGCTTGCCGCCTATCTGATTTTCCCAGTACATGGAATTATCCACATAATGTACCGAGACCATAAGACGGTCGCTCACGGTGTCTGTGGGCATAACAAAGCTGTCGGAGGTGGTCAGGTCGATATTCGTCCAGTAGCCCGAAACAATGAGCACACGCTCACTGTTATTTCCGCCTGTTTTGCGCACTGCGTCCACAAAGGTCTGATTGAGAGCGTTTGTCAGCTCATAGGCCTTGTCCTTGGGCATATCGGCAAGGACTCCGTTTTCGTTGAACTGACTTCCGCCGAGATACTCGTTATAGCCCTCGAAAACCAGTGTGTAGGGATAATCCTTGAAATAGTCCGCAATCTGGGTCCATAGATTATCGAATATCTTCTCGCAGCCTTCGAGGTCGTTTCGTCTGATGATGAACTCGTCGAAATGGTGGATATTGATTACCGTGTACAGTCCCGCATTCTGACAGTAGTCCACTATCTCCCTGACGCGGGCTATGTAGTCGGCATTAATGGTGTAGGTGCCGTCGTTTTCCATCATATTGCCCCAGAAAACGGGTATTCTCACCGTATCGAAGCCCTCCGCCTTTATACCGTCGATGACCTCCTGCGTAGTCTCCACCGCTCCCCAGCAGGTCTCGTAATCAAGAGGCGTGTTATCGCCCTGAACGGGTATCCACTCGTAGGATATCTTCTCGCAGTTGTTGGCAGGATATGCCTCCATTGTGTTGCCGAGATTGAGCCCGATTCCCATATTTGCGGCGACCTCCGAAGCGGTCATGCTTGCGGGCGCTTCCGCTGCGGAAATATTCTCCTCCGCAGGAGCATTATCAGCTGCTCCGCCCGATGCACACCCTCCCGCAGTCATCGCAAAGCAGAGCATTATTGCCAGTAGTTTCTTTTTCATATTTTCCGTTCCCCTTTTCGGTATTTTATTACATTATAGTATAATCCCGGGGAAAAGTCAACAAAAAATGTTCTCCCGTCCGCAGAAAAAGCCGCAGACGGGAAAAATTATCAATTATCAATTATTAAGAGATGCCGTCCTTAAGAGACTTGACAAACGCTCCCACCTCGGGCACGCTGTCACGGCCGCTCTTTTCGATGAGCTTTACCACCGCAGAGCCCACGATAACGCCGTCGCAGTAGGAGGACATCTTCTTTGCCTGCTCGGGATTGGATATTCCGAAGCCTACCGCACAGGGACAGGTGGCGTACTGCTTGATAGTTCCGAAAAACTCGTCAAAATTGGTAGTGAAGCTGCTTCTTGTGCCGGTAACTCCCGTGGAGGACACACAGTACAAAAAGCCCTTGCTGTTGGAGGCGATCTCCTTTATTCTTCCGTGAGACGTGGGCGCTACCAGATTGATATTCACAACTCCGCTCTTCTCGGAGTATTCCAGCACCTCATCACGCTCCTCGTAGGGCATGTCGGGAATGATAACACCGTCAATGCCATACTCTTTGCACTCATTGAAAAATCTCTCGGTGCCATACACGTAGATAGTGTTCAGATACATCATAAAGAGCAGGGGCTTGTCGGTCTTTTCTCTGATGCGCTTTACCGTCTCGAATACCTTGGTAAGATTTGTACCGTTGTTGAGGCTGCGCAGAGAAGCCCTCTGAATGGTCACGCCCTCTGCGATAGGGTCGGAAAAGGGAATACCCAGCTCAATGATATCCGCGCCCTTGTCCAACATTTCAAGGACCAGCTTTTCGGTGGTCTCAAGATCGGGGTCTCCTGCGGTAACAAAGGTGATAAGCGCCTTTTTACCCTGATTTTTTAAGTCTTCAAAGCATTTATCTATTCTGTTCATCGTGTTACTTCCTCTCTTAATTCTGAACTTCGACGCCTCTGTATCTTGCTACCTGATAAACGTCCTTGTCGCCTCTGCCCGAAATATTGATGACCATTACCTGGTCCTTGCCCATTGTGGGAGCTATCTTCATGGCTGCTGCCACTGCATGAGCAGACTCGACAGCGGGGATAATACCCTCCATTTTCGACAGATATTCAAAGGCGCAGACAGCCTCCTCGTCGGTTATCGCCACATAATCCGCTCTGCCCGTTTCGTGAAGATATGCGTGCTCGGGGCCTATGCCGGGATAATCAAGTCCTGCGGAAATGGAGTATACGGGAGCTATCTGTCCGTACTTATCCTGTAAGAAAATGGACTTCATTCCGTGGAAGATACCGGTGGTTCCTCTTGCGATAGTTGCAGCAGTTCTCTCGGTATCAGCGCCCTCGCCGCCTGCCTCTGCGCCTACCAGACGAACGGACTTGTCGCCGATGAAGTCATAGAACGCGCCCATTGCATTGGAGCCGCCGCCTACACATGCAACTACACAATCGGGCAGCTTGCCCTCCTTTTCCTTAAGCTGAGCCTTTATCTCCTCGCCGATTATCTTCTGGAAATCGCGTACCATCTGGGGATAAGGATATGGTCCCATTACCGAGCCGATACAGTAATAGGTGTTCTCAACGTTGGTAGCCCAGTCGCGGAGCGCCTCATTGATAGCGTCCTTAAGGGTGCCCGTCCCGCTTTCCACGGGGACAACGTCCGAGCCCAGCAGCTTCATTCTGTACACGTTCAGGGACTGTCTCTCGGCGTCAACGCTGCCCATGTAAACGCAGCACTCCATGCCCATAAGAGCGCATACCGTGGCAGTAGCAACTCCGTGCTGACCTGCGCCCGTTTCGGCGATTATCCTCTTCTTGCCCATTTTCTTGGCAAGGAGTATCTGTCCCAGAACGTTATTTATCTTGTGAGAGCCTGTGTGATTCAGGTCCTCGCGCTTCAGATATATCTTCGCGCCGCCTAAATCCTTTGTCATCTTCTCCGCATAGTACAGCAGTGAGGGACGTCCTGCGTAATCCTTGTAAAGCTCGGCGAGCTCCGCCTTGAACCGGGGGTCGTCCTTGTATTTGTCATATGCGTCCTCTAACTCGTGGACTGCGTTCATTACCGTTTCGGGGACGAACTGTCCGCCGAATTCTCCGAATTTTTCAACCTTGCTCATGTTGATTCTCCTTGTAAATTTTCATTATTCTGCGAATTTTGTCGATATCCTTAACTCCGTCGGTCTCGACGCCGCCGGAAATATCAATATTTCGGGATATTTTCAGCGCTTCTGCGAGATTATCCTCATTGATCCCTCCCGCCAGAAAAAAGGGAGAGCTTATTTTTGCGCTGCTTATAACGCTCCAATCGAAGGAAATTCCCGTGCCGCCTATCTGCCCGGGGACGAAGCTGTCCAGAAGCAGACCATCGCACCCAAGCTTTTCGGCTTCGTATATATCCTCGGCGCAGCGGACCTTTACCGACTTCCACAGCGGTATCCCCAGCTTTTTCACCTCGGTGATATAGGAAATATCCTCCGAGCCGTGGAGCTGTATAACATCAAATCCTATCCGCCGTGCACATTCACTCACCCGTTCAACAGGCGTATCTACGAACACGCCCACCTTTTTTATCCTGCCGTCAAGAGCTGCGGCAAGCCTTTCTGCGGTGTCGATGTCCACCGTGCGGCGGAAGCCCTCCGCAAGTATCATTCCGATATAATCGGGCAGGACCTCGTTCATGTACTCAATGTCCTCGAATCGGCGGACTCCGCACAGCTTAATCATAGAGCCCCTCTTTCAGCAACTTCATGCAGTCCGCGATGCCGTCCAGACCGCTTCTCATCAGCGTTTCTCCGATAAGCACCGCATCTGCGCCGTATGAGCGGAGCATTTTCATATCCTCGTTGTTTTTGATGCCGCTTTCCGAAACTCTTACAAAGTCCATAGGGATAGTATCAAAAAGCCGTTTCGTTGTATCAAGTGAAACCTCAAAGGTTTTCAGATCCCGATTGTTTACTCCTATCACCGTACAGCCTGCGTTCAGCACATTATCAAGCTCATACTCGTCGTGAGACTCCGCCAGCACGTCAAGGTCTAAGCTCTCCGCTATTTTGCGGTATTCCGACATTTTTTCCCTATCGAGAAGCGCAGCTATGAGCAGCACAGCGTCCGCTCCCATGACCCTTGCTTCGTATATCTGATAAGGTTCTATGATAAAATCCTTCCTTATCATGGGGATATCCACCCTCTCACGTACAGCACGGAAATACTCCGAACCGCCCATGAAATAATGCTCCTCAGTGAGGCAGGATATCGCCGCAGCGCCTGCCTTTTCGTAAGCCTCGCCGTTTTCCGCGGGGTGAAAATCCGGCTGGATAAGTCCCTTTGAGGGAGAAGCCTTCTTTACCTCGGCGATGACGGACAATCCCTGTGCTTTAAGTGCCTTACCGAAGCCCCTGCAGGGACGGGATATCTTCTCCGCCGCTTTTTTTATCTCGTCAAAGGAAACAGCCGACATCTCCCGTTCAAGCTGTTCCTTACGAAAATGTACAATATCGTCAAGTATCATATAATCACCATTACTTATTTGTAGCAGCCACGAACTGGTCCAGCTTTGCAAGTGCCTTGCCGCTGTCGATAAGCTCTGCCGCCAGCTTTACGCCCTCTGCTATGGAGGGAGCCTTGCCTGCCGCATAAAGACCGCATGCGGAATTGAGCAGCACAACATCTCTCTTTGCGCCCTTTATCTCGCCCTTTAAGATGCCCTTTGTTATCTCGGCATTTTCTGCACCTGTGCCGCCGAGTATCTCGGACTTGTCTGCAGTTTTAAGTCCGAAGTCCTCGGGATTTATGGTGTAGGTCTTGTAGTTTCCGTTATCGAACTCGCATACCTTTGTAGGTGCGGAGATAGATACCTCGTCCAGACGATCTGTGCCGTATGCGACCATTCCACGCTTAACGCCCAGATTGGAAAGTACCTTTGCCATAGGCTCCAGAAGGGACTCATCATACACGCCCATTACCTGCATATCAGCTGCCGCAGGATTTGTAAGAGGTCCTAAGATGTTAAATACTGTCCTTACGCCCAGCTCTTTTCTCACAGGACCGACAAAGCGCATAGCCGAGTGATATTTCTGCGCAAACAGGAAGCATATGCCGCATTCCTCCAGCACCTTCTCGTTCTTTTCGGGTTCAAGGGTGAGGTTTACGCCCAGTGCCTCCAAGCAGTCCGCAGCGCCCGACTTGCTGGAAGCTGCTCTGTTTCCGTGCTTTGCCACCTTGACTCCCGACGATGCTATCACCAGAGAAGATGTGGTTGAGATATTAAAGGAATTGGAACGGTCTCCGCCTGTGCCGACTATCTCAAATACGCTGCCCTCGTGCTTCAGAGGAGTTCCTGCCTTGCGCATGCCCTTTGCGGAGGCGGTTATCTCGTCGATAGTTTCGCCCTTCATTTCAAGAGCCACAAGATATGCCGCCATCTGTGCCTGTGTGGCATTTCCCGACATTATCTCGTCCATGACCGCCTCAACGGTCTCGGAGGATAAGTCCTCCTTGTTCATAAGCTGCCTGATTGCTTCGTTTATCATATTGACCGACCTTTCTTATTTTATAAAATTAATCAGAATATTTTTGCCCTTGGGAGTAAGTATCGACTCGGGGTGGAACTGCACGCCGTAAATGGGATATTCCCTGTGCTCCACCGCCATGACCTCGCCGTCATCGGTCTCCGCCGTTATCTTGAGACAGTCGGGGACAGTGGCCTTATCCGCCGCAAGGGAATGATACCGTGCGCCCTCAATGATATTGTCCATGCCCTTGAACAGGTGGGAATCCGTGTCAAGCTTTATGTGGGACATCTTGCCGTGCATAAGCTCCTTTGCGTAGGTGACGGTGGCGCCGTATGCCTCGCATATCGCCTGATGTCCCAAGCACACGCCTAAAGTGGGGATATGCTTTCCCAGCGTTTTTGCCGCCTCCACGCAGATGCCTGCGTCTGCGGGACGTCCGGGACCCGGCGACAGGATGATTCTGTCGGGAGCAAGCCTTTCTATCTCTTCGACGGTCAATTCGTCGTTGCGAATGACCTTGATATCGGGGTCAATGGAACCGACCAGCTGATACAGATTGTATGAAAAGCTGTCGTAATTATCAATAAGCAAAATCATGTGTAGCCCTCCTTATTCCAGTCCGCCCTCGGATTCCTTAAGCGCAGTCATAACAGCCTTTGCCTTGTTGATGCACTCCTGATATTCCTTTTCGGGGACGCTGTCTGCGACGATACCCGCGCCTGAACGGACGAAAACCTTGCCGTTCTTCTTGAATGCTATGCGTATGGAAATGCAGGTGTCCAGATTTCCCGTAAAGTCGATATATCCGATAGCGCCGCCGTAGATGCCCCGCTTGTTGTTTTCAAGCTCGTTGATTATCTCGCAGGCTCTTATCTTCGGAGCGCCCGAGAGCGTTCCTGCGGGGAGCACCGAATTTACCGCATCGGTGGCGCACAGGTCATGGCGTATCTGTCCGCGGACGGTGGAGCCGATATGCATTACGTGAGAATATCTCTCGATAGACATGTACTTTTCAACCTCAACGGTACCGAACTCGCTTATTTTTCCGAGGTCGTTTCTTCCGAGGTCAACCAGCATATTGTGCTCGGAGCGTTCCTTTTCATCGGCGAGAAGCTCCCTTTCAAGCTGTCTGTCCTCCTCATCGGAAGCGCCTCTGGGGCGGGAGCCTGCCAGCGGGAAGGTGTGGAGCACACCGTCCTCCAGCTTTACCAGCGTTTCGGGAGAAGCGCCTGCTATCTCGATATCGTCGCTGGAGAAGTAGAACATGTAGGGCGACGGGTTCAGTGTTCTCAGCACACGGTAGGCGTCCAGCAGACTGCCCTCATAATCCGCGTCAAGACGGTTGCTGAGCACCACCTGAAAGATATCTCCCTCGCGGATATAATGCTTTGCCTTTTCCACCATTGCGCAGTATTCCTCTTTGCTGAAAAGCGCTCTGAAATCCGACTTGAGCTTGCCCGGAACATGAGTTTTCAGCTGTCCGTGAAGGATAAGCTCTCTCATTTTCAGCAGCTCCTCGGCGCCCTTTGCGTAGCTGTCTGCCAGATCATCCACAGAAATATTGACAATAAGCACTATTTTCTGACGAAAATTATCAAAAGCGATGACCTTGTCAAAAAGCATCAGGTCAACATCATTGAAGCTTTCCTCGTCCTTTGCGTCCAGCTTCAGCTCGGGCTCGCTGTACTTTATGTAATCGTAGGAGAAATATCCCACAAGTCCTCCCGTAAAGGACGGGAGATCATCAAGCTTCGGGCTCTTATGATCTGCGATTATCTGCTTGATGATAACATCAGGGTGAGCGACCTTCTGTTCGGCAGTCACACCGTTTTCGGTGATCTTCATCACTCCGTTCATGCAGGTTATCTCCATAGTGGGGTCGTAGCCCAAGAAGGTGTATCTGCCCCATTTTTTGTTGTCCTCGGCGCTCTCCAGCATATAGCAGTGGGAGCTTACGTTCTGAAGTATGCGCAGCACCTCGATAGGGGTACGCATATCGGAGTAGATCTCCGTTGACAGCGGGATACATTTATGATCACCCGACTGTGCAAGCTTTTTTACTTCATCAAAGGTCATGCTTATCATGTTATTGCCTCCTTTAAAAAATGCGAAAGCCCCGACTGAACACTTCACAAGAAATGTTCAGTCGGGGCGATAATACAAATTAACGCGGTGCCACCCGATTTTACGGACTAAAAAATCCGCCTCGTACAGGTACAGACGGCGGAAAGCTTCCATATTATGCGGCTCATCTAAGTACGCGGCATAAAGCGTCAATACCCTTTCACACTAACGCAGGAATCGCGGCGCAGGCTACTAATACGAAGTACATTCACCCGGCTCCTCACAAACCCATTCGCCATATCCGTTACGTGTCCCTTTCCACCGACCGGGACTCTCTGTGCCGCCGACAATACGGTTACTTGCTTTTGCTCACAGGATTTATTTACTGTACTAAAGTATAACACATTAATTTTCATTTGTCAAGAGCTTTTTCAAAAATTTTTATTTTTTTCAAAAAAAGACTTGATTTTTCCGAAGGAGTATGATATACTATAAAATAGTTATATTGTGTTATCACGTGTGAAATGAAAGGAAATGTATAATGTTACAGAATATGTCAATCGTTGAATTAATATTAGGCATCGCACTTATCGTACTTGCTGTTATTATAGTATGCGTCACAATTACGCAGACCAAAAAGCAGGAGGGCATGACCTCGGCTATCGGCGGCACCAACAACGACAGCTTCTACGGCAAAAACGCTCAGAACACAAAGGAGAAAGCTTTGGAGCGTCTTACCAAGATACTCGCTTTCATCTTCTTTGCGATCATTATTGTTGTCAATATCATTGAATGATCGGCGTTTTTGGATCTAAATTACGTTCAGTCGAAATCAAAGCCTTGCTGTGTGCAGGGCTTTTTCGGTATAAAATTGTACAGGAGCATCCATGAAATACATTTTTATAATTAACATCTCCGAAGGCTCGGAGGAGGAACATGCCGTTATTCAGGATATCGAAAACGCCTTCATCGAAAACGGCAGAACGGACAGCTATATCACCGAATATATCACCGAGGAGCACAGCGCATTTTCCCTTGCAAAGGGCTACTCCGAAAAATACGGCGCAGACTGCATCATTTTCGCCTTCGGAGGTATAGGCACCGTCCACGAGACAGCAAATGCTCTCGCTCATTCCGATACGCCGCTGGGAGTTCTTCCTCTGGGAAAAACGGGCGATATCGCCGCTAAGCTGTACGGCGCAAGATCGGGGATATACTCCGCAGCAGAACAGCTGGGACTGTTGGAAGGCTCGCCGAAAATGAAGCTGCGCCGCATCGACC
>JBJFHQ010000032.1:0-4645 GCA_051893755.1 Oscillospiraceae bacterium | reverse complement strand
TCGGAGTGAGCATTCCCGAACGATTCACGCATATCCCCGCAAGCCGTCCTGCATTCAGAACGTCCAGCAGCTCACGCTGAATGGAGAGCGGGAGATCTCCATAGCCGGGAGAAAACCGCCATGTTATGAACTTGTCGGGATATTTTTCCTTTAAAAGCTCGTCAAATTTATTGCAGACCTGTTCGGCTGCGGCGCTTGCAAATGCGTCGGCGATGAATGCCTTCGCCATGTTTTCTATCTGATATTTACGTATGAGCAGATCGGCTCCCGCTCCCACAGTGGCACACATCACAACCGCCGAATGACAGCCCTTAAGCAGCGAGGAAATATCCTTCCCCTCAAAAACAAGGGGACAGTCCTTAAGTGTGACTCTCTCTCCGTCGTTTGCTGCTATCTCAAAAACTCGGTAGGTGTAAAAGGGCGACGCCGCAGCGATGAGCTCCTGCTCACACTCGTCGGCAAGCTCCGCCATTGCTCCTTCGGGAGAATAGCCCTCCGCAGCCATATAGCGAAAGGCTTCCTCACGGTTTATTTTGTCAAGAATTATTTTTTCCATAATCAATTAAAGCAGCGATGCAATATTCTCGCTTATCTTCCTTGCAACATAAGGATTGTTCATGGTGTAAAGATGAATGCCGTCCACTCCGCTGCCGATAAGGTCAACTATCTGGTCGGTAGCGTAAGCAATGCCTGCGTCACGGAGTGCTTCGGGATTGTTCTCGTACTTCTGCATTACCCGCGCAAACTTATGGGGAAGGCTTGCTCCGCACATGGAGACCATTCTTTCGATCTGCTTTTTATTCGTAACAGGCATGATGCCCGCTTCTATCGGAACATTTATCCCCGCAGCTCTCGCCTTTTCGAGGAAATTATAAAAAGCCGAATTGTCAAAGAAAAGCTGGCTCATAAGATGCTCTGCACCCGCTTCCACCTTTATTTTCAGGTGCTCGATATCGGTGTCCATATCGGGAGCGTCCATGTGGACCTCGGGATAGCAGGCTCCGCTGATATGGAAATCGCCGTGCTGCTTTATGAAGGTCACCAGATCGGAAGCATACGTAAAATCATGCTTCGGCTCCACATCGGGAACTATATCCCCTCTCAGAGCAAGGATATTTTCTATACCCAGCTCCTTGAACTCGTCAAGAATGCGCAGGATATCCTCCTTGGTATTGTTCACGCAGGATAAATGTGCTGCGGATGTTATCCCCATTTCGTTTATCTTTGATGCGATCTGTGCGGTAATGTTGTTCGCCGACGAACCGCCTGCGCCGTATGTAACGCTGATAAAATCGGGGTGCAGCTCCTTAAGCTCGTCAAGGGTGCTGTAGATAGTCTCAACAGAGCTTGTCTTTTTCGGCGGGAACACCTCAAAGGAAAACACTGTGCGGTCCTTATTGAATTTTTCGGATATCTTCATTATTTAGTTTTCTCCTTTTCAGACAGTATTGCAGGGATAACATCATCACGTGATGTTCTGAAGGGCGATGCGGGTATCTTGTTCTTTCCGAACAGTGTCGCCTTTCCATAGTTTACCCACTGATAACGGACATATTTCGGCGTTTTCACCTTATCCGACTTAACGAACACCTTTTCTCCGCGTATTTCCGCCTTGGCAGGATAGTATACTCTGTCCTCCCCTGCGATCTCGAAGCCTGTAAGCTCGCCGTCGGAGTAAAGTCCCTCTGCATAATTGAATTCCAGCAGGAAGCCTCCGTCGGATACGGTACAGCACTTGTAGATAGGTCCGTATGCCTTGTCAGCGGACAGCTTTCCGTACACATGACACAGTGCCTGCAGCTCCAGCCGCTCGCCTACGGGAGCCTTATCCAGCGGGTGGATATTGTGGAACTCGCCCTTGTCGAGAATAACGGCAAGTCCCGTATTTGCCACAGTCTGATGAACGCGGAGCTGTGCCTCTCTGATAAGGCACCAATGCTTTCTGTCCTCCTCGCCCTCGTTGATATGGAAGGGCAGCTGCACGAACAGGAAGGGCAGCGTATCATCGTTCCAGTCGGTACGCCACTGCTCTATGAGCATTTTCAGCAGCTTATAATAGGTATTCGGCTTATGGTCGTCCGACTCGCCCTGATAGTAGATAAAGCCTGCTATCGTGTAGGGCATCACACGCTGTAGCATAGTCTCGTAAAGTCCGCCTGCGCGGAAGGGCGAACGGGGACCTAAGGGCTCGGGATAGCGCGAAAGGCTCCCCGCATACTTCTGGGCATCGTCCCAGTTTCCGTCCTTGGGATGCTTTGCATAATACTCGTTTATCTTGGGCTGCCACTGTTCCTCCCAGCGGCGGTAATCCTCCAGCTCTTCAAGGTACTCCTTTTCGGTTTTGCCGCTCATGGCGTTATCCAGCTCGTCCACATAGGTCTTGGTATCGGGGTCGGTGATGAGCATTTCACGGCTTATCCACGCCGAAGCAGAGGTGCCGCCCCAGTTGCAGCCGATGACTCCCACGGTACAGTTAAGATCAGCCGCCAGCTTCTTGGCAAAATAATATCCCACTGCGGACCAGACCCTTGAATTTTCCTCCGAGGGCAGCTGCCAGCCGCCGTTTTGCTCGTCAATGAAGAAATAGTCGTCGATGAAGGCGTTTTTCTTTGTGTAGTAGAATCTCACATTGGATTTGGAGCTTTTTTTCAGCTCTTCGCCGCCGTTCAGGCTGTTCTGCAGCTCCAGCTCCATATTGGACTGACCGCCTGCCAGCCACACCTCGCCCACGGCAATATCCGTGAATATCACTGTCTCAACTCCGTCGGAGATAACAAGCACAAGCTCCTCGGCGTACTTATCCGCAGCAGGGATAATAACGCTCCATTGATGACGGCGCACCGCAGTTTTTACCGTTTCTCCGTTGAATTTTACGGTTATCTCACGTCCGTCAACGTCGGTACCCCATATATTTACAGGCTTTCCTCTCTGAAAGACCATATGATTGCTGAAAATTGCGGCAGCATGCAGCATACCCATATAACACCATTCCTTCCGATAGATTTCATATATATTATATTTTACCACAGAAAATCCTGTTAGTCAACAAAAAAATCATCTTTTTCACAAGGGGTGCTGTGCAAAAACAATACATGCAGGTTTTTGCAGGGCTTCAGGTTCGGTTTCTGATGTCGTTTTCTATAAAAATGTTGCTTTTTATCAGAATATGCTGTATAATAAAGATGCCTGCTTTTGCATGAAGCTATATCAAAGAAAGATGAGGGATACATTATGTATTGTTCAAAATGTGACAGGGAATTTCCGCCGGAATACAGATTCTGCTTTTTATGCGGGTCGCCTCTCGAAGAAAATAAAAAACACGATGACGATGAAGAAGACCTCCTTGAATACGATCCTCCGGAGTACAATGAGGAGGATGACGGATTTGCGGATGACGATTTTTTTGACGATGACCTCCCCGATCATGAGGAAGAGTTATCGGACGAGTCTGCAGAGAACGAATATTACGACGAATTTTTTGATGATGACGATCTTATTGATGATGCCGAACCTATTGATGATGCCGAACCTATTGATGATGCCGAACCTATTGATGACTATTCTCCCGAGAAATGTGACAAAGAACCACAGGTTAAAATCAGCGAGCCTCTGACCGGCTTGCATGAAGCTGAAGCTCCCGGGCAGACCGAGATCGGCATACATAAATTAAGCGCCCTCGATCTGAATATATTTGACGCTAAAAACAAATCGGGAGAAACAAAGTATTATATTGAAATAGGGCTCAAAGTTCCTTTTAAGTTCTGCCCCGACTTCACTGTTGACCATTACACTAAAGGAACAGGATTCCTATCTGACGATCACGTCATTATGGCAATTTACAACTCGGACGGCATCGCCATTTACAAAATAAAAGTCAACGGAAGAAAGGCTTCTCTTCTGTTTTCTGTTGACTGCAGCAATACATACGAAGATCATTTAAGCTTCTATAAATCAGACGATGGCAGACATATCATCGCTTTTGCAGACACAATATTAATGTTTGACCTGAACAACATCGGCTCGGGATATCAGGCATTCAGGATCAGTAACAGATTTGATGGCATTACTGCACTGTACAGCGGCAACAGAATGCTTCTTAATTATAAAAATAATGACACTGTCTGGTTTGACGGCAAAACGGATATTGATATAATGGAAACAGATTGGATCAAAAAAGGTCACGAGCTCTGCCGCATAAACTTTTCAAATACTTTCCCCTTCTGCAGCAGCGAAGATATATGCTCGGATACGATCCACAAAAAAGGTACAGTTACTTTTTCATTTCAGATATATTGGTCGGTATGTCCGAACGCACAGAGAGAATATATAATGACAGCAGACGGAAAGGTATATTTCAACGGCAGTGTAGTTTATGATGCACAGCCGCTCATACCCGACAACGACATTACCGGTCACGAAAAAAATGTCAGCCGTATGCTTTCGGCAATTTACTGTTATGCTTTCAGCTTTTCGACAGCCTATCCGATCATGAAAACGCTCGGTTATCCCGAGGTCTTTCATTTCTACATTAAGCAGAACAAAGGCTTATATGCGCTGGTGACAATGAGATCTGACGATCCCTCCGACAATACTATTTTCGCAATGAACGTCACATACAACGTTTCTAAGGATATCATTAATCTCA
>JBJFHQ010000031.1:0-4657 GCA_051893755.1 Oscillospiraceae bacterium | reverse complement strand
CAGACCGAAGCGGAAATAGAGCGTACCAAAGAGGAAACCATCGCCGCCATTGAGCAGGCACGTCAGGATAAAAAGGCGGAGAAAAAGCGTATCAAGGCTCAGAGTGAAAAGACATGCAATGATTGTATCGATATGCTGAACGTCTTTTACGGCGAGCTTAAAACAAAGGCTTATAATGTTATTGATGAAAAACTCCGTGATATAAACGGAAAAGACCTTGTGTTTGATAAAAAGGCAAAACAACTACAGGAGGAGATAAACGCCGCTGTCAAAGAAACAATGGATTTAGGGACAAGCATCTTTACGGAAAAGGTAATAAATAAGATAAGGGCGGATATTACGGCGGATATGGAAATTTCGGAGAAATTCATTTTGGATACCGCAAGTTCCGTTTCCGGCAAGCTTACAGACTCTCTCAAAACGGATCTTGTGGGAATAGGCGTTGATGTTATCACGGATTTTATTGGTGTTGTCGGCATAGGCGGCATAGTTTCGGGCTTTAAGCAGGCGGGCTTCAAGGGCGCAGTTGTCGGCGGAGGAATAGGTCTTGTGGCTAATTTGGCATTATGGGGTGCCTTATCCGGTCTTGGACTTCCCGCAGTTATAATAAGCTGCGCTGCCGGAAGCTTTATATCAAAATATTCGTCTAAGCTGATATTCTCAACGGATCAGGTCAAAAAATTAAAGGATGATCTCTACAAAGCCGTTGACAAGAGTGTTGCCGAGCTTAAGGATACCCGCTCTGTGGAACAGTGGGTGCGCAAAACGGTAAACAATTGCTTTGAAGAATATGAAACGTCCTTAGATGACGAGATTGAAAAGTTCCTTATGGAAACTTCCCAGACGATCAAGTCCGTTACCGCAGACGCAGCCAAAGACGAAGCTGAAAAGAAACAGCTTTCGGAGGATTGTGATGAAGCTCTTGCCGCTATAAGCAGGGTGACTCAGATGATAAGACCAATTTACGAAAAAATCGTGGTATGTAAAAATGAGGTAGGCGTATGACTGTCAAAACTTCACCTATAGCCTGCCGAGATGTAAGCTTTGCAAATTATCTGGACAGGAAAAAGAATCGTGAAAGCCTTCATATTATGGGTAACGGCGTGACGGATTACGCCTATTCAGCCGATCTGGAGCTGCGCAAAAAGCTTGATTCCATCCCTCATTTCTATAGTCTGGCAAGCAAAGTATGCGGTACCTACACGACCCGTCAGATACAAGTTGCTAACCGCAGCGGCATTGCCGTTTCAGGATCCCAGTTTCCGGAAATATACAGCATTGTCTGCAGCTGTGCAAAGACACTTGGCATAGGCGTGCCGAACACTTATATCATAAACGATCCCGTGATGAACGCATCTACCTACTGCTTTAACGATGTGGAGCCGCTTATACTTGTAAACAGCGGTATGGTGGAAAGATGCACTCCGGGCGAGCTTAAATTTGTACTCGGTCACGAATGCGGACATATTCAGAATCTCCACGGGGTATACTCTGCTGCCGTGAATGTCCTTACTTCAATCGGAACAGGAGGAGCGGGCGCTCTGATGGGAGCCGCCGCTAATCTGTTCAACCAGACTGTTGCTATACTGCTTAACTCCCTGTCGAGGGCAATGGAGATCACCTGCGACAGAGCCGGACTTATATGTGCCGACGATCCCGAAGACTGCTACAATGCGCTTACTAAGCTTTCTTACGGAGGAATGATCGGCAAGGAATATACCGTGGACTATAAAGAACTCCGAAAGCAGCTGGATCTGCAAAGGGACAATATCTCTCAGCTTGACGAGATACTGAGCACAGGTCACGATCACCCCACCACTATCAGGAGAGTTTTTGCCGCAATGGAGTTTTCACGCTGCGAAACATACTTCAGCTGGCGTCCGGAAACACGTGAACGGAGTCAGGTGCTCTTTACCAAAAAGGAAACAGACGAGCTTTGCAAAAAGATTGTATCCATTCAAGGACTTGACTGACGGACTGTGCAATTTTGAAAGGAGATAACCATGGATCTGCAGGAACGAATAGTTTACAATAAGGATGAGCTTTTCCGCTCTATTGACGAAATGATGGAGAAGCTTCGGGAGATATACTCCGACAGCCGTTTCAGGGAGCTTTTGGGGGACAATCTTGCGGAGAAACTCAGAAAGTGGGAGCATAACATACGGGACAGAAAAAATGATCCTTATACAATAGTTGTCTGCGGAGAATTTAAACGAGGCAAATCAAGCCTGATAAACGCATTACTCAGAGAGGACGCCGCAGTGGTAAACATTACTGCGGAAACTGTTACCATAAATCGTATCACAATGGGTCAACATTCAAACGAAGCGACACTTTCCGGAGGAAGAAGACTTAAACTTTCCGATGAAGAAATGTGCCGTGAAAGACTGGAGGATATCATTTCCGAGTCAGGAGAAAAGATCAGCCGCATTGAATTGCAGCGTCCTATTGAGTTCCTTGAAGGCACGGCTCTGCTGGATACACCCGGTATGAGTGATTCGCTGGAGGATTTCACCGAGCTTACCAGCGAGGCTATCGAACAGGCGGATGCTGTAGTTTATGCAGTTTCTGCAAATTACCCCATTTCCTTGTCGGAAAGAATACTTCTTAAGACCATTGTTCTTCCGCAAAAGCATACCGATCTTTTTCTGGCGGTGAATTTTACTGATGCTCTGACAAACAAAAGCAATTACGAGCGTATGAAAAGACTTATGGAGGAACGGGCAGAGGATATCATTCCCGACGGAAGACTGTATATGCTCAGTGCCTTGGACGAGAGATGCAGACAGCTTGGGGAAGAACGCCCGGCACCGGATATAAGCGATATTCTTGAAAACAATTTTGATGCTTTCAGAGCTGAGCTTGAACGCCTTATGTCGGAAAAGAAGGGTATTATTGTTCTCGACCGTATGCTCAGGCTTATTGACGCAATGAAACGTGATGTGAACGAAAGCCTGGACGCCGTAAAAAAGGGCTTGGAAATGACTGAAAATGATATTTTCGCCGAGGCGAAGAAAAATGAAGCGGAAAAGCTCCGACGCATTTCAAGTCGTGAAGAAAAACTCGCCTCCTTTTCGGAATTTGCGGAAGAATGCAGGAAAGAAGCTGCAGAGTGGATGAACGAGCTTTTGGACCGTATGTACGCAGATACCGTTAGCCTTGAAAAAATGGCATTCGACGATATTGTAAAATACTATTCCCTTTACTGTGCCGAAACTATAGAGGACGCCTTTGCAAAGTGCATTGAATGCCATACGTCGGCGATCTACGATAAACTGGACGATCTTTCAGCTGATGCCGCAGCGGGTTTTTCGTCGAAAACGGTCACAAATGAATATGACTTCCGTATGTCATTAAATAGCAAGACATGGACGAATGGAGATAACGTAAGCTATATAGCATCGAAATTTGTAGGGTTCAGTCTGGTCGGACTTGTAACCGACGGGATCGGCGGAGCAATGAGAAGCAGGGAGATCGCAGAAAAGACTCCTGAGCTTGTTAAAAGCATAAGAGCCGAATATGCGAGTCTGCGGATAGCTGTAAATTCGGCAATTAACGATGCCTATGGGAAAATGTCTGAAAATGCTTGCAGCAGGCTCAACGAATACTATACCGAAAGGATAGACAAATACAGCATATGTTCCGAGGAGGCTGCTGCCGCCGCTGTCAAGACAGAAGAGCAGAAGGCTGAGATAGACAAAATTATTTTCCGGCTGAGATATGTTTTGGAAACAATAATATGATACTCTGAGTATTAAATGTTGAAATACCGATCGGTACATAAAACGTATTAACCGCTAAGGAAGTAAAGGCAGACATTATAGAAGCCGGATACACTCGTTATGCATATATTATGAGGTGATAGAATGGAAGATATACCAAACGAAAAAACGACCGATGAACTTTTTCTTATACTGCAAAATATAAAGAATGATTCCGACGAGTTAAACGAATTGTTCGGGCAGATGAATGCACCTAAATTTCATGAATATCTTTCAGATCTTATTTCAGAAAGAAATATTTCCATAGAAAAGCTGGGTATCAAAGCACTTCTCAGCCGCTCGTTCACATATCAGTTATGTTCCGGCGATCGAATGCCAAACAGAGATATTATCATAAGGATAGCTATTGTACTTGAACTTTCGATTGATGAAACACAGCGGCTTTTACAGCTTGCTAACCGAGGTATTCTTTATCCTAAAATAAAACGTGACATGCTTATCATCTATGCACTGAATAATAATTACGGACTTTATAAGACAGATGAGTTTCTTTCACAATTCGGACAGAAGCCTCTTTTGTAAGTGTTATCAATATTGAAATATAAATAAAATTGTCACAAATAAGTTATACCAAGAAAAGCGTTACCGTTCGGGTCAATGGTAACGCTTTTTGTGTTGACTCAAAGCTGCTTTTTGCGGGACTCATATAGAAAATTATCAGTTTTCAGCTGTAAAAAACAGCCAATAATAAACCAGGATAATCTCGAAAAATCATTGTAGTAAACATGGTCTAATATTACGGAACAAACCAATTGCTATGTATACTTTTGACATAATCATAATCTGCTGAATTTATAATGTGCACAATAGAACTAAATCCTATGACTTTTCAACGCTTGCGGATATCTTCCTCACAAATCCTATTCAACCGGGTT
>JBJFHQ010000030.1:0-4660 GCA_051893755.1 Oscillospiraceae bacterium | reverse complement strand
AATTATGATGATCCCCGAAATATCTCTGACTCCCCAGACGGTCAGCCGTTTTCAGAGTTTGTTCGGAGATATGGTGTCGGTCATTCACAGCAGCCTTTCCATGACTGCAAGGCTCAACGAGTACAAACGGATAAAGTCGGGGGGCAGCAGGATAGTCGTGGGTACACGAAGCGCTGTGTTTGCGCCGCTGGACAACATCGGGCTTATCATAATGGACGAGGAGGGGGAGATGACCTACAAGTCGGAGACCTCTCCCAGATACAGTGCAAGAGATGCCGCAAAAATGCGGTGTGTATACCATAATGCGGTGCTGCTGCTGGCTTCGGCAACGCCTTCCATTGAGAGCTTTTACAACGCCGAAAAGGGCAGGTACAAGCTTTTTGAGCTGAAACACAGATATGCGGGGAATCCTTTGCCGTCTGTCGATATAATTGATATGTCCGAGGAGGAGCTATGCGGCACCGCGGGGATATTCAGCGCAAAGCTGGTAAACGAGCTGAACGCCAATCTTTCACGGGGTGAACAGTCCATTCTTCTCCTTAACCGACGTGGATATTACACATTTATATCCTGTACGTCCTGCAGAGAGCCTGTAAAATGCCCCAACTGCAGCATACCACTGACCTATCACAAGACAAACAACCGTCTTATCTGCCACTACTGCGGCTACAGCGAGGATATGCTGACGAAATGTCCCTGCTGCGGCAGCGAAAAGCTGAAAATGACGGGGCTCGGCACACAAAAGCTTGAAGATGAGATATCCGACCTTTTCCCCGCTGCGAGAATACTGCGCATGGACGCGGATACTACTTATTCACGCTATGCCTATGAGCGGTCCTTCAAGGCGTTCGAAAACGGTGAGTATGATATCATGCTGGGCACCCAGATGATAGCGAAGGGACTTGATTTCCCGAATGTCACCCTTGTTGGTGTGCTTTCAGTGGACAAGGCGCTGTTCTGCGGCGATTTCCGCAGCTATGAGCGGACGTTCTCTCTTATTACGCAGGTCGTCGGACGAAGCGGCAGAAGCGATAAGGCGGGACGTGCATTCATTCAGACAAGCGTTCCCGAGCATTATGTCATAAATCTTGCTGCGCAGCAGGATTACAAGGAGTTTTACAGGCAGGAATCCGCTCTGCGGAAAGCACTGACCTATCCGCCCTACTGCGATATCTGCGTGGCAGGCTTTTCCTCTGTGAACGACAGGAATGCCGACGACGGCTCCAAGGCCTTCCTCAAGCTGATAAGCGACGAGGCGGATAAGGGAAACGTAAAATTTCCGCTGCGAGTGCTTGGTCCTGCACGGTGCGTGTTTGAAAGGATAAACGGCCGATTCCGCTACCGTATTATCATAAAATGCCGCAATACCGCCGAATTTCGGGAATTTATCTCGGACATTCGGCTCAGGTTCCTTAAAATGAAAGAATACTCCGACGTCCAGCTTTATATTGATATAAACGGTGAGATCGGACTATAGATAAATTGCATGAATAATTAATCTCGAAAGGATAGTTTTTAAATGGCAATCAGAAATATCGTGAAAAAGGGCGACGAGGTGCTCAGGAAAAAGTGCCGTCCCGTTACAAAATTTGACGACAGGCTCTTCCAGCTTCTCGACGATATGAAGGACACCCTCGTCAAGGCGGACGGCTGCGGACTTGCGGCTCCTCAGGTGGGAGTTCTGCGCCGCATCGTGATAATCGACGTGGGGGACGGTCCCATTGAGCTTATCAATCCCGAGATCGTTAAAATGAGCGGCAGACAGAGAGAGGTGGAGGGCTGCCTTTCCTGTCCCAACGAGTGGGGTTATGTAAAGCGTCCCATGAAGGTCACTGTCAGGGCTCTTGACAGGAACGGCGATACCGTGGAATATCAGGGCAAGGAGCTTTTTGCACGTGCTGTATGCCATGAGCTTGATCATCTGGAAGGACGGCTTTTTGTTGATATCGCCGACGAAATGGTAGACCCTTCGGAGATAGAAGATTCTAAGTAAAAAACGCAAGGAGGCTTCCGCCATGAACATAATTTTTATGGGTACTCCCGATTTTTCCGTGCCCTGCTTAAAGGCACTCATCGACAGCGGGGAAACTGTTTCCGCAGTATTTACCCAGCCCGACAAGGCAAGGGGCAGACGGGGAAACAAGCTGATGCCGTCACCTGTGAAGGAAATTTCTTTACAGTATGATATCCCCGTGTACACTCCCGCAAGCCTGAAAAAAGGCGAGGACGCGGAGTTGTCATGGAAGGTCATAAGCGACATCGCGCCAGATATGATAGTCGTGGTGGCTTACGGAAAGATACTTCCTACGAGGATACTGGAGGCTCCGAAGTATCACTGCATAAATATTCATGCTTCGCTGCTTCCGCGTTACAGAGGAGCTGCGCCGATACAACGGTGCATCCTCAACGGCGAAAAGGTGACGGGCGTGACCTCAATGCTCATGGCAGACGGTGTTGATACGGGAGATATGCTGCTGAAAAAGGAAACTGAGATAGGTGCGAACGAGACCTATTCCGAACTTACGGACAGACTGTCCGAAATGGGGGCAAGTGTTTTACTTGACACCATTTTGGCTGTGAAGAATGGTACTTTACAGCCTGTCCCGCAGGACGAAGCTCTATCCTGTCAGTCGCCTATGATAACCAAGGATATGTGTCCCATAGATTTTTCAAAGACCGCCAAAGAGGTGCACTGTAAAGTGTGTGGCTTGTCAGCTGCACCGTGCGCGGTGTGCTATATAAATGGCAGACGGCTTAAGATATATCACTCGGAGCTTTCCGGTATCACATCAGACAAGCCCTGCGGTACCGTTGTTAAGGACAACGAGCTTACTGTTGTATGCGGCGACGGAAAATGCGTGACCTTCACCGAGGTACAGACCGACGGCGGCAAGCGCATGAGAGCGGCAGACTTCCTCAGAGGAAATCCCGTTAAGGCGGGAACTGTTATGACATCGGAGGAAGCCGGGAATTGAGATCTGCAAGGTATGTTATCTTCGAGCTGCTGATGAAAATGGAAAAAGGCGCGTACTCCAACATTGCTCTGGACGGCGCACTTTCCTCGGAGAAGCTCTCTCCCGAAGACAGGCGCTTCGTTTCAAGGATATTCTACGGCGTCATCGAGCGGAGGCTCACTCTTGACTATATCATCTCAAAGTACAGCAAAACTCCGCCAGAAAAGCTTGATACCGAAGTCTTGACCGTGCTGCGCATGGGACTGTATCAGCTGCTGTTCTGCGACAGCGTGCCCGACAGCGCGGCTGTGAACGAGTCGGTGAAGCTTATCAAGGAAGCGGGAAAAGGAAAGGCTTCGGGTTTTGTAAACGGACTGCTCCGCAGTTTTATCCGAAGCGGCTGCAGCTATGACCTTCCCGAGGATAAAATATCCGCGCTTTCGGTGAAGTATTCCTGCCGCGAGGATATCGTGAAGCTGCTTTTAGAGGGCTGCGGCGAGGAAAATGCCGTTTCTTTGCTGGAAAGCTCATTCCTTGCGGGGGATATGACCGCAAGGGTAAACACGCTGAAAACATCTGCGGAGGAGCTTAAGAAAATGATATCCGAAAGCGGCGGAGAGGCTGTTTCCTGCGGATTTGAGCCGCTTTGTGGCTGTGCTCTGGAGATACGCTCCGTAAAGGGCGGAGACCTCAGCAGGTCGGAAGCGTATAAAAACGGACTGTTCCACATTCAGGACATTTCCTCGCAGATATGCTGTCTGGCGGTGGCTCCCGATGAAAATGACACGGTCATCGACGTCTGTGCCGCTCCCGGAGGAAAATCCTTTACCATGGCAGAAATTATGAACGGGCATGGGAAGATCATTTCCTGCGAGCTTCACAAAAACAGGGCTGCCCTCATTGAAAAGGGCGCAAAGCGGCTGGGACTTGATAACATCACCGCCGTTGTCAGCGACGGAAGAAAGTTCAACGAACGTCTGCCGCAGGCGGACAAGGTGCTCTGCGACGTTCCCTGCTCGGGACTTGGCGTTATGCGCGGAAAGCCCGAGATAAAGTACAAGGACCCCGATTATTTCAAGGGACTGCCGCAGATACAGTACGATATCCTCCGGAACGCGTCAAGGTACGTTAAAAGCGGCGGCGTGCTTGTATATTCCACCTGTACGGTGAATCCTGCGGAAAATGACGGAGTTACGAGGAAATTCCTCGAAAATTATCCCGATTTTTACGGCGTGCCTTTTCTGGAAGAATACGGCGGACCCTTTGGAAATTATTCCGTCACCGTTTTCCCGAGGCATTTCGGCAGCGACGGCTTTTATATATGCAGAATGATGAAAAAATAAACGGAGACTTTTTATGGAAAAGCTTGATATTTTGTCTCTTTATCCCGACGAGCTTGCGGCTGAAATTGAAGCCCTCGGCGAAAAGAAATTCAGAGCGGCTCAGATTTTTGACTGGCTCCATGTGAAACGGGCTGTCAGCTTTGACGAAATGACCAATATTTCATTGTCACTTCGTACAAAACTCGACGAAAAATTTTATATAAATCGCCTAAATGTCGTAAAAACGCTTGAATCTTCTATAGATAATACTGTAAAATATTTGTATGAGTTGTCGGACGGCAATCATGTGGAATGCGTGCTTATGGATTACAAGCACGGCAACAGCCTCTGCATTTCCACTCAGGTGGGCTGCAAAATGGGCTG
>JBJFHQ010000029.1:0-4661 GCA_051893755.1 Oscillospiraceae bacterium | reverse complement strand
GTCGATCATCCAGTCATGAGCGACAAACATGGTTTTAAACAGCAGATCAGACAGGAAGATATGTTCGTTAGACGAAGCTATCTCCCTTGCTTTTGCGATATTGAAAGGCATCCAGTTTGTTTCTCCGTCCTCGGACATAAGCATCATATCCGATAAACGGCAGATGGTGGCGTCGTTGCTTTTTGCCTCTTCATCGGAGGCGGGGGCATAGATCAGTCCTTTTGTCAGAGGATGACAAAAAAGCTCGCCCTCGGGGAGAAATTTCTCCATGAATTCGTCCCGGAATGCGGTGCAGTGATCCCTGAATTTTCCGTAATCGTTTATGATTTCCATTGAAAGCTCATTCCTTTCTGCTGATTACGACAAGTAATAGTGATCGGCGGAGAGGTCCGCACATTGCAGTAATTGCTGATATTATCGTTTCGCGATGCTCCCGGTCACGGATCTTCAAATATCGGAAACGATGGCTTCGCCTTTTACCGGCAATTCCAATCAATATAATTATACCAAAATATATCAGCTATGTCAACAGTTTTTGACGATTTTAAGGGGTTAAAACTGTATAAATAATACAGAAAATTTTTGTATATTTTAAATTACGGAAGAGCGCCGGCTTTTATGCTGCGCAGCCTTGATGTGACGGGAAAATACTTCCGGCGGGGGTTGTAATCTTCTGCGGAATATGTTAAAATAGTAATGACCGCATAAGAACGGATATTTTGCTTTGAAAGGAAATGCATATGAGAGAAAGTCTGCTGACTATACCTATCAGTGAAATAATGGACCCCCGTGAGGGCTGTCCGCTCTGCCGAATGAGGGATATGCTGGAATCCCGCACGGTGGAATATATAATGGGCGCTGCCATGATGGAGCCCGATGTCCGCATCGAGACCAACCGCACAGGCTTCTGCCACACTCATCTTACGCAGATGATGAAGCAGAAAAATCGCCTGTCATTGGCGCTTATGCTCCAGACTCACCTTGAGACCGCCGACCGTGAGCTTTTTTCACGGAAGAAGCTTTTCGAGCCAAAGACTGCCCGCAGACAGAAGCTGTCCAGAATAAACGAGAGCTGCTTTGTCTGCGAAAAGATAGACTGGGGCATGGAGCGGCTGATGAAGACCTTTTTTGAAATGTATGCTCATGAGGATTTCCGAAAGCTGCTGTCCGAGCAGGAATACATCTGCCTGCCTCATTACGACCTGCTCCTGAGCCTTGCTCCCGAGTATCTGAAAAAGAACGAGCTGGCGGCATTTACTGCCGATATACAGGCAATAACCGAAAAGTATCTTGCCGCACTCTATGAGGACGTGTCCCATTACTGTTCGATGTACGACTACCGCAACACGGGAAAGGACGCCGACTGGGGAAATTCAAAGGACAGCATCGAGCGTTCGGTGAAATTCCTTACGAGCCGCAGTGCGGAATAATGACGCATAAACGAAACAAGTGTTTTTCCAATCTGCATATTTTTTGAGCCGCTGTTTGGATAAAATGGTGAAATTTGCGGATATTCGGATTTGTAACAGATTTTTGTCTTGACATAAATGCCGAAAAATGTTACTATTATATAAAAGTATTTGCTTTAAAAGATGAAATGACTGAACAGATAGATAGAACAGGGAAAAGATAACAAACCGAAAGGAATGGTAGCGAATGAATCATAAAGGCTTGCTCCGCTGTGCGGCAGCCGCTGCATTGTCGCTGGCTGTCTGCGTTTCGGCGGGGATGGCGGCGTCTGCAGATACGTCGGGATATACAGTGGGAACGGCTGAGGTGACTGCTCTGACAGCTTCGTCGGGCGGCTCCTTTGAGATCCCCGTTTCAAAGCTTACGCTGTCCCGGGACGGACAGTATCGTATAGTCCCAAACGCTTCGGACAGCAGTCTGACCTATACATATCACAGCAGCAAAAGCTCTGTTGCCAAGGTCTCCAATAAGGGACTGATAGTGGCAGTAGGTGCGGGAAAGACCACGGTCACCTGTACCGCCTCCGACGGCACAAGCCAAAAGGTGTCGGTAACGGTGGCAGAAGAGGGCGAGGATAATTTCCCGAGTGCCGTCTATTATACTGAGAGCCAGTGCAATATACTGACAGGCGAGACCTATCGTCCCACGGCGAAGGTCACTCCCAGGGGCTGCACCTATACGGTTAGCTATTATTCGGACGATACGTCGGTGGCGGCTGTGGACAGCTCGGGCAATATCACGGCTGTTTCTCCCGGAATGTGCACTGTTACGATAACCACCAGCAACGGCTGTTCGTCGTCAATATATGTGATCGTATCGGACGAGCCTGTTCCTGCGGCGTATGTGGAATACGAGGATGACAGCCTGAACCTGAATGTAGGCGATAAGGTGCGTCCCGCAGTTTCGGCATTCCCCGATGAGAATATGAAATTCACATCGGCAGACACGACGGTGGCAAAGGTCTCGGTCAAGGGAACTATCCTTGGCGTGTCGGAGGGAGTTACCGAAATAACTGCATCAAACGGCGCAAGCTATGATACGATAACCGTCACGGTAGGAGATGTTTCTCAGACCGAGGACGATACGTACATATATGATGAAAACGGAAATCTTCTTCCGTCGAGAGTGGAATATGAGCATGGCTCCGACTCTGTTGAGATAGGCAGCAAGCTTTCTCCGTCCATAAAGGTCTATCCAAAGGGTGCGGTCACGAATTTCAAATTCCATTCCAGCGATACGAGCGTTGCTAAGGTATCCTCCAAGGGAACGGTCCTCGGAGTAGGGGAGGGTACCTGCGAGATATATGTCAAGACCGATAACGGCTGCATGGCTTCCTTTACGGTGACCGTGTTCAAGGAGAGATTTTCGGGCATCGACGTTTCAAAGTGGAACGGAGATATCGACTGGGAGACTGTAAGTCAGAATCCCGATGTTGATTTTGTCATGATAAGAGCCTCCTACGGCATCGAGACCGAGGATATCCGACTGGCGCAGAACGTTGCGGGCTGCGAGGCTTATAATATCCCTTACGGCTTCTATCATTACATGTATGCAAAAACTGTTGAGGAAGCACTTATCGAGGCGGATTTCTTCTTAAAGACGGTCCGTCCCTATAATCCGACCTATCCGCTGGTGCTGGACATCGAGGAATCCTACTACAAGAACATGACCAAGGAAGAGGTCACGGATATTGTCTGCGCATTCATGGAAAAGGTGGAGAACGCGGGGTATTATGCGATGATATACAGCTATGCGTCCTTCTTCGGCGACAGCCTTATCTACGACCGCGTGAAGATATACGATAACTGGGTGGCATGCTGGGGAGATCAGGACAGGCTCAGCAGCAACTTCTCCTATTCCTACGGAATGTGGCAGTACAGCGAAACAGGCAGAATGGACGGTATCCCCGAGGATGTGGACCTGAATTACAGCTATAAGAATTATCCATATATAATCAATAAGTACGGACTTACCGGCTACAACAATCTGGGAGACGCTCCCGAAGAGGACGACGATATCAACTGGTATACCGAGGTATACGAGGTGACAGAGTAAATAATTATTATGCCGCTCTGTATGGGCGGCATAATTTGGATAAGAGGAACACTATGTATTATTACACAAAGGAATGGTATCTGAGGTCGAAATGCACTGGACTGTATCTGAATCTGCAGACCTGCACCGAGGAGGAAGCCCGCTCTGCGGAGTATTATGAAAAGCAGCTTGCCATGTTCGCCGAGGAGATACGCTTTGAGTGCGAGCAGATAAAGAACACCTCCTACGACGTTTTCGCCGAGGACCGCACCGAGCCCGAGGAATTACTCAGAGAGGAATTTAAACGCCGCATTGCGGAAAATAATCCCGATGAGGCGGATTTTATCGCAGCAAAGCGGCTGGCAGAAAGGATAGCTGCGGTAAAGCTTGCCCTGCCCGGGGAAATATTGTCGGAGATACCCGATATACGCATATTTGCGCTGAATCGTGCAGATAATAAGACTGCGGAGCTGATAACGTCCTACTCGGAGGAATGCCGCCGCTTTATGCTGGAAACGGACTTCCGCTTCGAGGAGGAATATCCCGCGAGAACAGAGCCTATCCCCGACGAGCTTTGGGAAGAGTACGGCTTTGCGGGCGGCAGGATAAAAAAGGTGATACGCAGCGGCAGGGATATCACGATGATAATTGACAATGCGGGGAGCGGCTCCGATGTGACGGCGATGCACTTAAAGGACGCAGACGTTGAGCGCCTTGACGACGGTCTAGAGGATTCTCTGTGGATAGCAAACGAGATGTATCTGACAAATGGCGAGTATGAGCTGTGTGCATTGTGCAGAAAAGGCAATGAGTTTCCTGAGTTTATTCTTCATACAAGGGATGTCTCCTTTGACTTTGACAGATAATCGGACGTATTTATGGGCTTTTTTGTGCAATTCTACAAACATTGCCGTTATCTATTGACAAATTATATAGCAAGTGATATAATAATTAAGTCATGTTAAGTAGAATTTTATCTTAACGGCATGTATCATGTGCTATTAGCTCAGTCGGCAGAGCATTTGACTTTTAATCAAAGGGTCTGGGGTTCGAATCCCCAATAGCACACTTTATTGATCTCCCGCAAGCTTGCTTTGCGGGAGATTTTTTATGTTTGCCCCGAATGGGCAGTAACTCGGTGGTGAAAGTCCACTACA
>JBJFHQ010000028.1:0-4727 GCA_051893755.1 Oscillospiraceae bacterium | reverse complement strand
CGGTATACCTCCGCGCCGTACTGTGTCAGCTTTTTTTCCGATATAGCATACTATTTCCAGAAGCTCAGTTTCGTTCATTTACAACGTTATCCCTCCATCGACGGAAAGTACCTGTCCCGTCACAAAGCCCGCCTTCTGCGAGGCAAAATACGAGACCGCCTCCGCCACATCCTCGGGTGTGCCCAGTCTCATTACGGGCGTTTCATCACGGAGAGCGTTCAGCGTTTCTCCGTCAAGGAGACTATTCATCTCGGTGGTTATGACACCCGGAGCTATGCAGTTGACGGTTATCCCCGAGGGTCCCAGCTCCTTGGCAAGCGCCTTTGTCATGCCGATAAGCGCAGCCTTCGCCGCCGAATAATGGACCTCGCAGGAGCCCCCCGAAACGCCCCACATGGACGATATATTGATGACCCGTCCGTACTTCTGATGTATCATATATGGCAGCGCAGCCTGTGTTACAAGATATGCCCCTTTAACGTCCACATTAAACATTCTGTCCCATTTTTCCTCGGTTATGTCGCAGAACATTATCTGCTCGGCAATTCCCGCATTATTTACGACAATTTCAGCTCCGCCTGTATCGGCGGTTATTTTTTTCAGCATTTCAGATACGGCTTTCCCGTCGGAGATATCCGCTCTGTAAAGGGCACCCTTTCCGCCCTGTTCCGTTATCATGCGCAGAGTTTCCTCGGCGGCGGCTGCGTTTTCCTTATAATTCACTGCTGTATAAAAGCCGTCCTTTGCAAGTCTGACAGCTATTGCTCTTCCTATTCCTCTGGAGGCTCCCGTTACGAGGGCTGTTTTCATTGGCATCATTCCCTTTCGATATTATTTTTATTATAGCACCGAAAAAATGTACTGTCAAGATAGGAAAAAAACATCATATAAATCACATAAAATAGGCTATTTTACCGTTGAAAATCTATCCATAATGTGATATAATCATAATATGTGAATCCATATCCGAAAGGAAAATAATCTATGAAAATTGCCGTTCTCGAGGAACAGACCGTTACCAGCGGCGGAGAGGTCTCCTTTGACGAGATACGCTCTCTTGGCGAGACCGTCTGCTTTCCTCTTACTCCACAGGATAAGGTCGTCCAAAACGTGGGAGACTGCGAAGCTGCCATTATCAACAAGACCGTGTTCACCCGCGAAGTCATGGAGAAATGCCCTAACCTTAAATACATCGGACTTTGTGCCACAGGCTATAATAACGTTGACGTAAAGGCTGCGGCGGAGCTGGGCATCACCGTATGCAACTGCCCCGCCTATTCAACAGACGCAGTGGCTCAGCAGGTATTCTCATACATTCTGCACTTTATGAACAGGGTCGCCGAATATGACTCCGACGTTCACAGCGGCGGCTGGATAAATTCCCCAACCTTCTCATACTTTACATTCCCCACCTACGAGCTTAAGGGCATGACCCTCGGCATCATCGGCTTTGGCTCTATCGGCGCACGTGTTGCTGAAATCGCCCGCGTTTTCGGCATGGATATCCTCGCATATTCAAGGACTCAGAAAAATATACCCGACGTTGAGTTCGTCCCACTTGAGGACATTTTCCGCAGAAGCGATATCATCACCCTGCACTGTCCGCTGACTAACGAAACGGAAGGACTTATAAACATAGACACTCTGAGGCTGTGCAAGCCGTCGGCAATCGTTATCAACACATCAAGAGGACCTGTCGTAAACGAAAAGGACCTTGCATATGCTCTTGAAAATAATATCATCGCAGGCGCGGCAGTGGACGTTATCTCCTGTGAGCCTATGAAAAAGGATAACCCTCTGATAAATGCTCCGCACTGCGTTATCACTCCCCATGTGGCATGGGCTCCCGTCCAGACAAGACAGCGGCTCATGAAAACAGCAGCGGACAATCTTCGGGCATTCATAAACGGAAAGCCCCAAAACAAGGTAAACTGAAAGGAATATACTTATCATGTACAATATCGACGACAAGAAAAGAGTTATTATCAAGGTGGGCACCTCAACTTTGACCCACAGACCAGGCCGCCTCAATATACGCAGAATGGAGAATCTCGTGAAGGTCATAGCCGACCTCCAGAACGGCGGGAGACAGATAATCCTCGTATCATCGGGAGCTATCGGTCTCGGAATGTCCAAAATGGGCATGACCGAAAAGCCTAAGGATACTATTACCAAGCAGGCATGCGCTGCTGTGGGACAGTGCGAGCTAATGTACATTTACGACAAGCTCTTCGGCAGCTACAACATCAACGTGGCACAGATACTGCTCACAAAGTATACTCTGGATTCTCCGCGAAAGAATAATATCAGCAATACCCTTGAACGGCTTATCCAGTCGAACATTATCCCTATCGTCAATGAAAACGACACCATCGCCATTGATGAGCTGGAGCTCGAAGTGGGCGAAAACGACACCCTCGCCGCTTATGTGGGATATTTCTGCAAGGCGGATATGCTCATAATCCTGTCGGATATCGACGGACTTTTCGACAGCGACCCCCACACCAATCCCGATGCAAAGCTTATCCCCATTGTCCACAGCATCGACGGAGATATCATGAAGCTGGCAGGAGGCGCAGGCTCCGCTCTGGGCAGCGGCGGAATGGTGACAAAGCTCAACGCCGCAAAGATATCACTTGACGCAGGCATGGACATGGCTGTCCTCAACGGAAGAAATCCCGAGGTGCTCTACGATTTCTTCGACGGCAAGGAAATAGGTACGATATTCACAAAGTGACCGAAAGGAATGATATTATGAACTACATCGAAACTCTGGGCGAAAAGGCAAAGGCAGCTTCAAAGGTCATAGGCATTGCCTCCGCAGGCGTGAAGAACACTGCTCTTGCGTACATCGCCGACGCTCTCATTGAAAATACCGACGAGATAATCAAGGCTAATTCCCTCGATATGGATAACGCCGAAAGCAACGGCATCTCAAAGGTTATGCAGGACAGACTGCGCCTTACTCCCGAGCGCATCGCGGGAATGGCTGACGGCATACGCACACTTATCCGCCTTGACGACCCTGTGGGCGTGGTGGACTACGGCATCACCCGTCCCAACGGCATGAGAATTACACGTGTTCACGTTCCTATGGGAGTTATCGGCATCATCTATGAATCCCGTCCCAACGTGACCTCCGATGCGGGAGCGCTCTGTCTTAAGGCAGGAAACGCAGTAATACTGCGGGGCGGAAAGGAAGCCTACAACTCCAACAAGTCTGTTTGCGAGGTCATGCGCAGCGCTGCCGCTAAGGCAGGTCTTCCCGAAGACGTTATCCAGTTCGTGGACGATACCTCCCGCGAGACTGCTTCCGATATGATGAAGTGCAGTAAATACATCGATCTGCTTATCCCCCGCGGAGGCGCAGGACTTATTCAGGCTGTCAAGAACAACGCAAATGTGCCCGTTATCGAAACGGGAGTGGGAAACTGCCATGTTTACGCCGATTCTACCGCAGATATCAAAATGGCTGTGGATATCATCGACAACAGCAAGACCCAGCGTCCCTCGGTATGCAATGCCATTGAATCCCTTCTCGTTCACAAGGACATCGCAGAAAAGCTGCTGCCTGCTGTGGCAGAGCGCTTCAAGGCTCACAATGTTGAGATCAGAGGCTGCGGGGAGACCCGCCGTATCCTCGGAGACAGCGTCGTTCCTGCCACCGAAGAGGACTACGGTACCGAATTCCTCGATTACATCATCTCGGTCAAGGTTGTAAACAGCATTGACGAGGCTATCGCTCATATCTCGAAGTACACCACCGGACACTCCGAGTGTATCGTTACAAATTCTCTTGACAATGCGGAAAAATTCAAGCGTGAGATAGATGCAGCCTGTGTTTACGTGAACGCCTCCACAAGATTTACTGACGGCGGAGAGTTTGGTCTGGGAGCAGAGATAGGAATATCTACCCAGAAGATACACGCAAGAGGTCCTATGGGACTTGCCGCGCTCACCTCGTGGAAGTACCTCATCGACGGAAACGGACAGATAAGATAATGGATAAAAAGCGAAAAATTCCAAAAGAAATAAGCAAAAATAAGTATGTCCTCGGAGAAAACCGGTCCATCGGAGATATGCGTTCCATGCTGGACCAAAATCCCGACGAGGATATAAACGACATCTCCGACGACAAGGGCGCCGATGAAAAAACAGCCAGACGTTTCAACCGCAGATTTTATTTTACGGTGGGCATCGTCGTCATTATCCTGTCTATTATCGGACTTATTTCGGTAGTTTCCTTTACTGCGGGAAAGATCTCCGACGTTATCAACAACACAAAGCAGAAAAATGAGTTCTCGCATATAGTTTATCCTCTCGTCATCTGCGACCCTGCGCCATTTGATGATGTTACAAAGCTTAACGGAGATACCGTGGTCACAGCTGCCTGCTGGCAGATAATCCTTGGCGGCGATACCGACCGCTATACTAAGGATTTTGACTACATCACTGTACCTGCCGCGGACATCGAACAGGCTGCGGCGGAGCTTTTCGGCGAGGGACTTACCATTGAGCACACATCGATAATAAACTCCGATATTCAGTTCTATTACAGCGCAGAAAAGGATTCCTACCGCATACCGTACAACCCGAAATATTTTTCCTACTCCCCCACCGTTGATGAGATAACCAAGGACGGCAGCATCTACACCGTTGAGGTGGGCTATATCTCCCCTTCTCTGCATCCTCAAGGCCCAAATGCGTGTAAGTGTTAAGCGTAACTC